>JAJFMS010000391.1 GCA_020696885.1 Armatimonadota bacterium
GCCGGCGTAACCCCGCGCCAGGGGCGCTTTGCCGCGTGCGTAGGCGCCCTTGACGCCCTCGCGGCGGAGGGCCTGGGTGTCGAACAGATAGCCCACCTGCTGCTTGTAGCCGCGGCGCAGCGGCGCCTCGTAGACCACGGCGTCCGTGGTCTCCAGCCCTAGCAGGGTGCCGATGCGGGTGTTGTTGCCGGGGCCGGGATACAGGTGCTGTCTCCCTGCGATCACGTCGCCGTAGCGGCCGCGCACGTGGAGGAACGCTTCGCTCACGTCGTGCCGGGTCTCGCCGCCCACCAGCGTGAACCGGTAGCCCGCCTCTGCGTACACATTCCCGCTCACGCTCTGAATGCGGAGGCGGGCGCCCAGCGCCTCCTGCTCGTCCGAGCCGATGGCGAACGGCTCGAAGCGGAACACCACGTTCCGGTTCTCGCCGCCTTCCAGCTCCGGCAGCACGTTGGTGGGCAGAACCCGCTGCTCGCGAGTGGGAGGGCTCGGCGGCGTGGCTTGCGCGAACTCTCGCGCTACCGACGCACGCACTCCGGCGATCCGGCACACGTCATCGTGCGGTCCGCCGTGGCTGGCGGTGCCGGGACCGCAAAAGCGGCGCCGCGGCGAGGTGCTGGTGCGGTCGATGGCGTCTCGCGCCGCGAAGTCCTGGCGCCGCTGCTCTTCGATCCCCTCGGTGCCGGGGAAGACGAACACGTTCCGGCCGTCCTCGAGCTGCCGGAGCGGCGGATTCTCCTTGAGCCGCGCGAACTCCTTGGCGGGCACGTTATACGGGCGCGATGGGCTGCGACCCTGCGGCACCGTGGTGCCCATGTTGTTGCGCAACTCCACGACATCTCGATCAGGCCGCGTGACGAGGAGGTAGCCGCTCGGCCCCGCGGCCGCGGCGGCCAGCGCCGGCGTGAACGTAACGGTGCCGGTGCCAGGTGCAAACCCGGTGATGCTGCGGGTCTCCCCAGCGTACGGCCCGTCTACGAACCGGATCTGCGCGCCGGCCCAGTTGGTGGACGCTCCCTGGAGCGCGGGATCGGTGATCTGTGTGGCCGTGACTGCGGCTGAGGTCCCCGCTTCTACCGGGTTGTCCGCCGAGGAGACGAAGACCCGCCCATCGTAGCAGCGGATCTCGGCTTCTTTCGCCTCTTCGTTGACCGTGAAGTCGACGATCGTTCCACGAACGGCGGCTACGGCGTAGTCGCTGGAGATGGTGCCCGGGCGCTTGAAGTCCGCCACCACCTGGCCCCGGAGCACGCGAGCCCGGTTTCCCGTCATCACCACTTCCGTCAGCTCGCCGAGACGGAGCTGGCTCTGGTCTCCCATCCGCAGCCCGGCCGCCGAGCGTCCGGCAGTGCGGATCCGGTCTCCGGTCGCCAGCGTGGTACCGACCTTGGCATCGAAAAGGGTCTGGGTGTTGACTCGCCCGGCCTTGACCACGCGCACCACCGACCGCACGGTGGCGGCGGTCTGCCCATGAGCCGCCGGCGCCGCTGCGAACAGGGCAGCGCCGGCTGCCCACCAACGACCATTCATCGGGTGCGTTCCTTCCGTAACCCGCGGGCGGGTCTCATTTCCGGAGAGCCTCGCCGGCCCTCGCTTTACTCACTTCGAAAGTACTACCGGCACCGGCCGCTCCACCAGGTCGGCGGAGTCCGTGCCGGTGCTGCCGGTGGGTCCTTCTTCCACGGAGTAGACCGCCATCGGCTCTTCCCGGCCGCGCACCGTGGCCAGGCCCCGGAAGCGCATCGGCACGATCTCGCCGGCGGCCTCGCGGGTGGCGTCGCTGATCAGGATGCGGGTGCCGAACTCCTTGTTCATCCCTTCCAGCCGCGACGCGACATTCACGATGTCGCCAATCACCGTGAACTCGGCCCGGTCCGCGGCGCCGATCTCCCCCACGGTGGCGGTGCCGGTGTGCAGGCCGATCCGGGTGCGCAGCGGCGGGAGGGAGCGGTTCTCCGGCAGGGACGTCCATTCGTCCAGCGCCTGCTGGATCTCCAACGAGCAGCGAACCGCTCGCGTGGCGTGGTCCGGCTGCCGCTGGAGGGCGCCAAAGTGGGCCATCACGCCGTCTCCCATGATCTTGTCGACCCCTGCGCCATGGCGGTCGAGGACCGGGATGATCACCTCGCAGTACCGGTTGAGGAAGTGGCAGATCTCCGGGGGCGTCATGGTCTCCGACAGGCTGGTGAAGCCCTGGAGGTCTGAGAAGAGCAGGGTCATCTCGCGAGACTCCCCGCCCCACTCCGGCCACTCTCGCTCATCCAGCGCCTCGGCCACGTCGGCGCCCAGGTGCCGGCGGAGCTGCCGCCGCACTTTGATCCGCGCCTTATGCTCGGCGAGGTACATAAACAGCGTCTCGAACAGCGTGGCGAACGCCACGCCGATCGAGGCGGTCACCGGCTCCAGCCAGAGGCGGGCGGAGAGCACCATCTGGGCGCTGCCCCAGCAGAGCGCCAGGATGAGCAGCGAGCCGATGAGGATGAGCGCGCGCGGGCTGAGCACCCGTCCGGCCAGCGCCACCACCAGGCAGGCACAGAGCAGCAGCAGCACGCGGGTGCGCTCCGTGGCCTGCTCGATGTACTTCCCGGAGAGCACCGTCTGGATCACGTGGGCCTGTACCTCCACCCCCGGCATCTTGTGGGTGGGTCCCAGTTGCTCCTGCTGCGTCACCACCGGCACCCGATGCACGTCCTGGTCGGAGGCCGCGGAGCTTCCCACCACCACGATGTGGTCTTTGACCAACTCGCGCAGTCGTTCGATCGGCAGCGACGGGTGTTCCAGGTCCAGGAGCGCCTCGTAGGGGATGACCGATCCCGGTCCCACCGGATCGCCCGCCGGGCCGAAGTAGGTGATGTAGGAGAACGCCTCCGGCATCTTCCCGCCCACCACCTGGATCGGATGCCCGAGAAACCGGTGGCCGGCACGCTGCGGGGTCTGGAGGACGGTCTTTGGGTTCACCCCCTTGAACAGCGCCGCCACCGCGACCCCCAGCGTGGGGATCGCCGCATCTTCGCCGGTATCGTAGTCGATCCCGATGGTCCCCCACTGGAACCGGCGCAGGGTGCCCTCGTCCGGGTCCTCGGGCAGCGTCGCCATCCCCAGCCCGGCGGACGCCGCTAACAGCTCGCTGCTCGGATACTCCAGGCCCACGGACCGGATCACGTCGTAGCCGGCTTCCTTGCCCACATCGTTAACGGCGGCCAGCACCACGCGCCCGTTCTCTTTGATCGCCCGGGCGAAATCCGGGTCGAGCTCCGGATCCGCGCCGCTGAAGACGATGTCGAACGCCACCACGCGTGCGCCGAGCTTCGTGAGGTTGCGGAGCACGCGCGTGTGGAACCACCGCTGGTACACCTGGAACCGGACCGGCTGCCCCTTGCGGAACGGCGTGCCCGGTACCTGGGAGAAGTCCCCTCGCTGGATCTGGTCGTACGTTCCCTTGCTGATCTCCACCACCGTCACCGGCGGCCGGGCGCCCTGGCGCCCCAACTCCCGGTAGGCGTGCTGGGTCATCCCGCCGTCGTACGCCACCACCGCCTGCAGCAGCTCCAGGGCAAAGTTCCGGTTGGTCAACAACCCGTGCTGCAGCCCCCAGGCCAGCCCAAACGCCACCAGCCCGACGATGCCGGACCCCAGCCAGAGCCGCAGCCCCCGGCCGGAATTCCGCGTCCCACTGGTTTTAGGGGCGGCCTGCGTTTTCATCGTCTAGTAGCGGTAACATACGCCCGGAACGTTCGAGGGATCTCCCCCACGTTGAAACGCGGGGCTAGCGTGCGGTCGTCCCTCCGGGACTGCGGGAGTCTGGGGCACGTTGGTTCCCAGCGTTGAAACGCTGGGCTGGGGTTCGGTCGTCCCTCCGGAACGGCGGCAGCGCGTCTGGCAGGTGGTGCGGGCAAGCCCGGCCGCGAGGGACTGATAGGTTTTGAGAATATAAACGCGTACGGGCTGCCAGCCCGGCCGCGAGGGATTGAAAGCCCTCATTGGGTGGCCTGCGGCCAGACGTCCTCCGGACGGGATACCCCTTCGACCCAGCCGAGAAAGCGTCGGCCGACACTTATTTGCTCCGCGCGGCAGTTGCGTCTGTCCGTTTCCCTTTCGCGTCTTTTCGCGCTTGCCCTCGGCTGCCGTTGCCGGGGTGTTTCGCGGGCAATTACCGTCCATTCCGGCACCCCAGACCGGACACCTTCACCCGCACCTCCGGCTTGCGTGGGTCCGAGGTGAGGATGACCAACCGGTCCGCGTAGCGCCGGATCGCGTCCGGGGCGAAGTCTACCGTCACCGTGGCGATCCCTCCCGACGCCAGCGAGAACGACCGCGGTCCCGTCGCTGCCGCAGCGCCTGGAATGCTCACGCTGAACGGGGCGTTCCCTGCCGGCAGCGTCACTGCCAGGCGTCCGTCGCCGCTTACGTTGCGGATGACGAACTGCCGGCGGAAGCGGGTGCCCTTCTGCACGCGGCCGAACGGCAGGTCGGTCACGGATACCTGCACCCGGCCGCCGGTGGCCCGGGCTACGGAGATCACGCCGCAGTCCGAGGTTGTGCGGTTGCCGGCGATGTCTTCCGCCTCGATCGTCACCGTGTAGCTCCGGTCCGTGGAGCTGTTGTTCTCGGGAGCCTGGAAGACCGCGGCGTACCGATCGCCGGTATCGAGGAGCAGCGGCACCCGGCGCGTGGTGCCGTCCGGCAGCGTCAGGACCGCGTGGACCCGGGCGAGCGGGATGCGGTCCGTGACGATCGCGGACAGCACCACGGGGCCGCCGTCACCGGTGAGGCTGCGCGGCGCCGCGTCACACGCCAGCACCGCCGGAGGCGCCGTGTCCGCCAGCACTGTGAACGTGCCGCAG
>JAJFMS010000392.1 GCA_020696885.1 Armatimonadota bacterium
GGCGGGTGTAGGCGGGCCGTGCGGCCGGAACCTCCGGCAGCCACCTGGCGATCTCCTTCAGATCCGGGATGAGGACTTCGTACAGCCCACAGCCCAACTCACCGTGGAGCGCCCGGTCCACGAACCGCTCCCGCGCCTCCGGCGCCTCACCCAGCGCGAACACGCGTACCGCGTTGGCAACGAGGCCCGCCTGCGACCTTCCAGCAAACCCGTAGCCGGGTTCGGGCTGCGTGCCCCAGCGCTCCACGACCTTGGCCGTCTCCTGCGCTAGGGAGACGCATACGGACCGGCGCTCCGCGGTCCAGGTCGCGGGCTCTGCGTAGAGCGGCGCCAGGAGGGACAGCAGCCGGGCCGGGGCGACCTCCCACGGTGCCGGCTGCTGTCCCTGTAGGAACGCAGCCAGGAGGGGGCGTAGCGCTTCCCAGCCGAAGTGTTGACAAACCCGCGCGAGGGCTTCTCCCTCCTGGCCGCTGAAGTTGCGGGGCAGCACGTCTCGCATGAATTGCCCCACGAGGTCGACCGTGCCGATCTGCTCCAGGACGGCGAGCATCCGGCCTGGCCAGGAGGCCCCCTCGCTTGGGCTCGAGCTCTGCTCCCACTGACTGAGGATCGTCTCGGCGAAGGTGCGGCACGCCTGGAGCGACTCCGGGTCTGCCGCTGCCGCTGCCATCCGCTCGAGCTCGGGCAGGGCGTTGGCCTGCCCCTCCGCGGCGAGGATGTCGAAGAACCGGTCCTTCGGCCAGATGACCAGGGCGCACAGACGATACCAGCGCTGCATCTCCGCGCCCGCGTTGCCGGTGGCCTCGCTGATCTCCTGCTCGACCGACCAACCCTCCCGGTCTTCCCCGCAGAGGAGCTCTTCGTAGTCCACCTCAAGCTCGCCGAAGGGCCGCTCTCGGCCTTCCATATCCCGCCAGTGATCCAGGGTGATGTACTCCTCGATCACCTCCTCCATCTCGGCGCCGTCCGCGTCTTCTTCGGAGGCCGGTTCGTCTTCCCAATGGCGGTAGCTACGGCCTCTGGAACGGTAATAGGAGGGCTGCCACGATTCGTAGTCCGGGGTCCCGGTCTGAAAATGCGTCACCAGCGCCAGGGAGCAGTCGTAATCCAGGGAGGCCGCAGCGCGCGAAAGCACGTCCACGCGCGCGCGGTCCGCACCCTTGAGCGCAGTGGGATCGAGGCCGGCTTCCGTATACTGGTGTTCCAGTGGAATGACGACTTTGTTCGGGGAGAGCTCCTCATCCGCGAACAACTCCTGGAGCATGGCGGCCGCTTCCGCAACCGCCGGGGAGCTCTGGGGCGCGGAAGGCTGCTCCTCGGCCTGGTCCAGCGCCAGGTTGTAGATGAGGCAGACCCGGTAGCCGGAACGAACGGGCTCGATCTCGTGCCGGCAGTCCGCGTAGAACGCGGCGTAGGCCGTGCGGAACTCGGACTCCGGGCCCCCGAACTCGATCCGCTCGGTCTCCCCTTCGTGCTCCACGATGAGGGTTCCGCCCTCGTGCCGGGAAGGAAGGCAGACCACCAGGGTGGCGAACATGCCCGGCGTTTTCTCGGTGTCGCGATGCGGGGCGAAGAAGCTGCCGGTTTCGTAGACGAGCAGCTTGTACAGCTCGTGGCGCACCGGCTTGGTGATGGCGAATTGCTCTCGCACCGACGCCACCGTCGCTTCCATCTGCGCGTCCCAGGCGGGATTCCGCAGCGCGAACTGGGAAGGCTCGAGCTGCCACACCCGCCGGACGTGGGTATCCACGATCGTCTCGGTGCCCCGGCCGTAGGGAGCCTGGTCGGCTACCGCGATGAGCCGCCGGGCCTCTTCGGCGGAGATCGGCAGGCCCACGGAACCGACTCCCTCTACCTCCAGGCCCGGCAGCGCCGGAGGGAGGGTGCCGTGGGCCAGGAACTCCGAGGACTCACCCAGCGAGGCGAGCAGCTCTTCCAGCCGTTGCATCGGGTTGTCCATCCGGATCCTCCATCCACGAACGACGTCTTGCTCCCAACCGCCACCATGGTAACGCAGCAGGAGATGTGGGATGAAGGATGAGCCGGTGCAGCCCGTCAGACCCCGTCGTGGATCGACTTCTCCATCACAAGCACCTCATCGCCGCAGTAATGAATCTGCTCGACTTCCTTCCAGCCCAGGCGGCCGTAGAGCCCCCCATCCAGGCGCTCGGTCTGGAGGTGCAGCTCCCGAATGCCAAATGCGCGAGCCAGCCCCTCGAGGCGTCGACATAATGCCGAGGCGATTCCCCGCCCACGTGCCTCCGGATGGACGAATACCCCGCCGATCCAATACTCGCGCTCCGGGTAGATGCTCATCTCCCGGATCTTGAGCGCGGCCGCGCCCAGCACCGCGTCACCCTCCACGGCCAGGAGTGTCAGCGGCACTCGATCGCGGTTGAGCTTGCGGCCCAGGCGCTCTACCGTCTGCTCGTAAGAGGTTTCCGGCTCGATGTAACCCCACTCGTCGAAGTACCACCGCGCCACTACCGGAACTGCTTCCGGCCGGTCCGCCAGGTACATCAATTCAATCCCATCATCGGTATCAGGCGTCATCTCGTGGTCCCAGGGCGGCGTGAACGCGATGTAGTATCAGAAGAGGCCTCCGCCGCGGCATGCGGCGAGGCCGGAACTCGGGCGCGACCAGCGCACCGAGGTCGCCCTTCAGGTGGTTGGCCCCGGCGCTTTCTACACGACCGCGGATTGCACCTTCATCGGGGCCTCACCCAGCGGGGCGAGCAGTTCTCCCAACTGTTGCATCGGATTGCCCATCCGGTCCTCCACGCCACGAGCGAGGGTGAAGGCGGAAGGCGCAAAGGAGGAGTGAGTGAGCATCCGGGGAACCTGAGGCTGATGGCAAGCAGCCATTGTTCCGAAGGAGTATTTTCGATGAATTCAACGATGGCTCGCCTTGCCGGAGTCGCTGCCGGGTGCCTGGCAGCCGGTTGGTCTGCAGCGCCGCAGCTCGCACAGGCGCGACCACGCGTTCCCACCGTGTCGGCCCTCGCCGCGCCGCCTTCGGCCACCAGTGTCCAGGTGTCCGCGATCAACCTGCGCGGCGACATCGTGGGCGCGGCTGATATGCCAGGTGACAACCCCGCAGTGTTTTATTCCAAAGGCAAGCCCACCGCGAAGGTGCTTCCGTCCGACGCACCTGCAGAGCGCTCGGTGGCGGCGGGCCTCAACGATAAAGGTGATCTGGTCGGCTACTCGATTTCGTCCGAGGATGGGTACCGCCCGATCTTCTGGAAGGCGAAGGCGACCACCGTGGTACGGCTACCGGCACTGGCCGACGCCACGGAGGCCGCGGCGGGGGACATCAATAGCCGCGGGGACATCTCTGGAGGGAGCATGAAGCCGGGCAGTACCGAGCTTCATGCGGTGGCCTGGGACAAGCGGCAGCAGGTGGTGGCTCTCCCGGAGCCCGAGGACGCCGACTCCTCCCTGGCACTCGCTGTGTCCAACAACGGCGTCTTCGTGGGGTATGGGAGCCGAAACGAGGAAAGCCGCGGTCTCCGGTGGTTGAGCAAGACTGCCCAGCCCGAACTCCTCGCTCCGCTTCCGGGGGACCGCGCCAGCCGAGCGCTGGCAGGCAACAACAAGGGGCTAGCCGTCGGGGAGTCGGAAGCGCAGGACGGCAGCCTGCGCCCGGTGGTCTGGGCCGCCGGCTCCACCACCGCCACCGCGCTTCCCAGCGTAGCCGGGGCCACGCGCGCCTACGCCACCGGAGTGAACGACCGCGGTGACGTGGTGGGCACGGCGGTTCTCCCCGACCAGCCCCCGTTTGCCGTGATCTGGCCCGCCGGCGGTGCACCGATCAACCTGAACACCTACGTCCCGGCAGGCTCCGGGATCGTGCTCTCCGAGTCCCGCGGCATCAACAACAAGCGCTGGATCCTGACCTCGGGCACCCAGGGCGCCGGCACCCGGGGGTTCCTGGTGAAGTTCTAGGCCGACAAGCGTGGGGAGGGCGAAGCGTGCTCCGCCCTCCCCACGCCGCCGTCCGGGAGTAGGTGTCCCCATGCAACCGTGGCTGCGGGCACACTGCTCCGGCGTGGAAACGCGGCCGGTTTTTGGACGCGGAACGAGGGTTGACTTGCCCCGGGGGCCATGCTAGAATTCGCGAGTTGCTAGGAAGAGCGCGGTCCCGCCCGGCGGAAACCCCGCCGCCGAACAACCGCCGGGATGACAACCAGATAACGGGGTGTGGCTCAGCTTGGTAGAGCGCTGCGTTCGGGACGCAGAGGTCGTAGGTTCAAATCCTATCACCCCGACTTATGAAGAGGGGAGCAGTCGAAAGGCTGCTCCCCTCTTCGTTGTTTCGGGATCTCGATGAGGGAAATACCTCCGTTCGTTCGGGCGTTGAATCCTTCGTCGGGTTTCGCCGCGAGGGAAGTGCCAAACATGCCGACTTTGAAGCAGTCTTCAGAGCTTCGCGATTTGCAGGAACGGTTTCTCCTGTTTCAGGACGCGAACCAGTTAGCGCCTCTGCTCCAGGCCGCCGAAGCCGCCGTCGTCACCCGTCGCGCAGCGACCGAGTCCATGCTCTCGCCGGAGCCGTTCTACAAAGAGCGCTACCGCGGCGGCCGCTGGGCTCGAACCGGCGAAACCCTTTCCCATCCTACCGGCCATGGCTTCGATGCCGAAGACAGGGTGGTGACGATCGGTGCCTACTACCCGACCATCTTCCTCTACCGCCCCGGCTTCATCGAGGAGATCCGCCACTACGAGGAGGAGCGTTCGGTCAGTGTCCTCCAGCACTACTTCCTCGATGAGCACGGCCATGTAGTGCGTCAAATCAGCGCCACCAGCGAGCGGCTCGCCGACACCACCTATATCTGGGAAGG
>JAJFMS010000393.1 GCA_020696885.1 Armatimonadota bacterium
GCGTCATTGTTTTCGGCAACGGGCGGAACTGCCGGACGCCTGGATGCATATAGTAGACTCGGGGAAGTGTGAATGCGTCCGCGGCGGCAACCCCGCTACCCCAAAATACTGTAACGATCGCCGCATTTCAGGCCGGATACAGGCCTGTGATTTCTTGAATTCGAGGCTCGTAGCTGTTACAATACGGCCCGAGGTACACCCTAGATGAGCTTTCTGAAAGCCCTGTTGGATGGGAATGAGCGCGAGGTCCAGAAGCTTCGCCGGATCGTCGCGGAGATCAACGGCATGGAGTCGCAGCTCGAAGCCCTCTCGGATGAGGCGCTTTCAGCAAAGACCGCCGAGTTCCGCGAAAAGCTGGCACCCGTAATTGCGCGGTTGGACGAAGCCAAGGAGGCCCGCCGCGTGGCGAAAGAGGCCCCGGAGCAGGCCGAGACCGGCACCGCCCTCAAAGCCGCCTTCGCGGACCTGGAGGCCGAGCTAAACAAGCTGGCTCCGGAAGCGTTCGCCGTGGTGCGAGAGGCCGCCAAGCGCAAGCTGAAGATGCGCCACTACGACGTGCAGCTCATGGCCGGGTTGGCGCTCCACCAGGGCCGCGTGGCCGAGCTGGCCACCGGCGAAGGCAAGACGCTCTCCGCTACCTCCCCGATGTACCTCAACGCCCTGGTGGGCAAGACCTGCCACCTGGTCACCCCGAACGACTACCTGGCCAAGCGGGACTGTACGTGGAACGGCCCGGTGTACCAGATGCTGGGCCTGCAGGTGGGTCTCATCCAGTCGTTCCCCTACGGCGCCGCCTACGTCTACGAGCCGGGGTACGAGGGTGAAGACCCGCACATGAACGACCTGCGCCCGGTGCACCGCTCCGAGTGCTACGAGTGCGATATCATCCACGGCACCAACGCGGAGTTCGGCTTCGACTACCTCCGCGACAACATGGCGCGCAGCCTGGAGGAGATGGTCCAGCGGGATCTGCACTTCGCGATCGTCGACGAGATGGATTCGATCCTGATCGACGAGGCGCGCACGCCGCTCATCATCTCCGGCATGCCGGAAGCTTCGACCGACCTCTACTACCGCGTAGACCGCGTCATCCGGAAGCTGCAGCGGGAGCGGGACTTCACCGTCGACGAGAAGGCGAAGAACGCCATGTTGACGGATGACGGCATCACCCGGGTGGAAGAGGGCCTGGGAGTCAGCAACCTGGCGGATGACGTCGCTTTGATGCACCACGTGAGCGCGGGGATCCGCGCTCACTTCGCGTACCGCAAAGACATCGAGTACGTGGTCAAGGACAACCAGGTCATCATCGTCGACGAGTTCACCGGCCGCATGATGCACGGGCGCCGCTACTCGGACGGTCTGCACCAGGCGATCGAGGCCAAGGAAGGCGTCAAGGTCGAGGAAGAGACCCAGACCGTCGCCACCATCACCATCCAGAACTACTTCCGGATGTACCACAAGCTGGCGGGCATGACCGGAACCGCCAAGACGGAAGAGCAGGAGATCCGCCGGATCTACGGCATGGACGTCCTGGTGGTGCCGACCAACCTCCCGATGATCCGGAAAGACCAGCCGGACGTCATTTACAAGACGGAAGAGCAGAAGTTCCGCGCCCTGGCCATCGAGATCCTGCAGAAGCACGTGAAGGGCCAGCCGACGCTGGTGGGCACGCGCTCCATCGAGGTCTCCGAGCGGCTCAGCGAGCGGCTGAAGATCGGCGAGCGGCTCCAGCTCCAGGCGCTGATCCTGGTGCTCCGGGACAAGCTGCTAAGCACCAAGGGGCTCTCGAAGGACGAGGTCGAGCAGCATCACGCGGTGCTGAACATCCCGCTGGACGACCTCCACATCCCCAAGCTCACCCCGGTGGCGAAGGCGCTCAACGTGCCGCTCAACGCCCTGGACCCGGAGAACGTCGCGGCGCTGAAGCGCATGCTGGAGCTGGATGAGAACGAAGAGGTGCTCCTCAACGCGCTGGAAGACGGCATCCCGCACTCCGTGTTGAACGCGAAGTACCACGAGCAGGAAGCCGAGATCATCTCCGAAGCGGGCCGGAAGCACGCGGTGACCATCGCCACCAACATGGCGGGCCGCGGCGTGGACATCATGCTCGGCGGAAAGCCGGACCCGGACGTGGCGGGGGTGCCCACCGAGGTCCCGCTCTCCAGCGGCGTCAAGAAGAAGTACCCGTCCCGCGAGAGCGCGGAAGTAGCCGAGCTGGGCGGCCTGGCGATCCTCGGCTCGGAGCGCCACGAGAGCCGGCGCATCGACCGCCAGCTTCGCGGCCGCTCCGGACGCCAGGGCGATCCGGGCGAGACGCGCTTCTACCTCTCCCTGGAAGATGAGCTCTGGCGCCTCTTCGGAGACCGGGGCCGGGCGTTCCTGATGGGCTGGCCGGAGTATGAGCGCCTGGAAGCGCGCATCCTCACCGCCGCCATCGAGCGCGCGCAGAAGAAGGTCGAAGAGATGCACTTCGGCCAGCGCAAGCACACGCTGGAATACGACGACGTCATGAACGTCCAGCGGGACGTGATCTACCGCCAGCGGCGCCAGATTCTGGAAGGCGCGGAGCTGCGGGAGACGATCCTGGATCACGCCTACGAGATGGTGCAGGATGCGGTGGAACGGCACTGTGGCCAGGAGATCCCGCAGGACGATTGGGACATCCGCGGCCTCTACGACGAGCTGGATCTCCTGTTCGACCTCTCGCTGGGGGCGCGCCCCACGGACCTCGACGGGAAGAGCCGCGACGAGCTGGTCGAGTTCCTCTACGAAATCGCTGAGAAGCGGTACGTGGCCCGCGAGCTGGAGCTCGAGACCAACGGCGTGGAAGTGCGCGAGGCGGAGCGCCAGATCACGCTCCAGATCATCGACAGCAAGTGGGTGGAGCACCTCACCGCGATGGACTACCTCCGCGAAGGGGTCTGGATGCGCGGCTTCGAGCAGCGCGACCCGCTGGTGATCTACAAGAAGGAGGCGTTCGACATGTTCAACAGCCTCCTCGTGAGCATCCAGGATGACATGGTCAACTGGATGTTCCACCTGGTCATCCGCCCGCAGGCCCCGCCGCCGCCTCGCCGCGTGATCAACCCGCTGCCGATCGAAGAAGAGCCGGTTCCCCAGCCGCAGGACAATGGCAATGGCCGTCCGCGAGTGCCGCAGCCCGCGTCGAGCTCCGCGGCGCGCGCCAAGGCCGGCCGCAACGATCCGTGTCCTTGCGGCAGCGGCAAGAAGTACAAGTTCTGCTGCCTGAAGACCGGCGCGATCTAGAACCTACCAGGCGCTCGAATGGGCGCCCCCTTCAACTGTTGCCGGCTGTCCGGGACCACCTGTGGCCCCTGGGCAGCCGGCATTTTGAGACAATGAGCGACGAGCACGACCCGCGAGAGGGCAGTATGCCGGCCCAAACGGGCGAGCAGATAGATGGTCCGACCTCCCCGCCGGAGGGCGAGAAGGTGTACGCCGTCTCCTATCCCCCGGCGATGTATGCGGCGGATATCATCCGCAGCCGGGAGTTTGCCGAAGCCCTGGGCTATGCGTGGCTGCACGACGAGGACACGGAGTTTGTCCGTGCGTTCCGGGAGCAGGTGCGCCGCCAGGCCGAGCTTTACCAGCAGTGGCTGGATCGAGATTGAAATGCTGCACGATTTGAAGACAGAAGTTACAGCTCTTTCCGAGAAGGTGGAAGAGCTGGGGAGGCATCTTTGACGTCGCGGGTAAAGGCGCGCGCGTTGCCTCGCTTCGGGACGAAAGCCTGAAGCCGGGCTTCTGGGACGACGCAGAAGACGCCCAGAAGAAGATGCAAGAATTGGCCCGGCTGGAGCAGTCCACCGAGCCGTGGTACTCCATTCGCCGGCGGCTGGACGACGCGGCGGTGCTGATCGAGATGGCTGAGAGCGAGGACGATCCCGAAGCCTACGCCGTGGAGGTCCGGACCGAGCTGGACCAGGCGAAGGCGGATTGGGAGCGGTTGGAGATGGCGGACATCCTCTCCGGTCCGCACGATCCCTCTCATGCCATCCTGGAGATCAACGCCGGCGCCGGCGGCACGGAAGCATGCGACTGGGTGAGCATGCTGTTCCGCATGTACCTGCGGTGGGCCGAGCAGCGCGGCCTCAAGACCGAGATCATCGACGAGCTTCCCGGAGACGTGGCGGGCTACAAGAACGTGACGATCCACTTCAAAGGGGATTTCGCGTACGGCCACCTCAAGAGCGAGCACGGTATTCATCGCCTGGTGCGGATCTCTCCCTACGACGCCAACAAGCGCCGGCACACCTCGTTCGCCAGCGTGGACGTGGTGCCGGAGGTCGAAGAGGCGGAAGAGGTGGAGATCAACCCGAAAGAGTTGCGGATCGACACGTATCTTTCCGGCGGGGCGGGCGGCCAGAACGTGCAGAAGAACGAGACGGCCGTGCGCATCACGCACCTGCCGAGCGGCATCGTGGTCTCGTGCCAGAACGAACGGTCCCAGCTCAAGAACCGCGAGTTCGCCATGAAGGTGCTCCGCTCCCGGCTCGCCGAAATCCAGCGCAAGGAGGCGGAAGCGCGGATCTCCGAGCTGCGCGGCGACCAGCGCGCGATCGAGTGGGGCAACCACATCCGCTCCTACGTGCTGGATGACCGGCGCGTGAAGGATCACCGCACCGGTCAGGAGACCGGCAACGTCAACGCCGTGCTCGACGGCGAGATCGATCCGTTCATCCATGCCTACCTCACCCAGTTCCGGAGCCATGCCCAATAGGGCGGGAGACCACGCTGCCAGACCGGCCGGGGCTTTCCGGCCGGTCTGGTGGATCTCGGGCGCCCTCCTCCTGGTGCTCGTGGCCGGGTTGTTCGCGC
>JAJFMS010000394.1 GCA_020696885.1 Armatimonadota bacterium
CCAGCGTTCGGCGACTCCACCACCTCCAACCGCCGCGAAGTTGCCGTGTGCGTCGCACTGCCGCGGGAGTAGTATCTCCGGCCCTACGTTCTAACGCTCTTTAGCTTGCAGGGCGGGAGGGCTCTCTCCGCCCCGGCATGGGCTCGTTCTGGCCCGACCAAGCCGTGCATGACCCAGGTGTAGCGGGCTGCAGAAGCACAGACGGTCGAGCCGGGGCTGCGGGGTGGTAAAGAACCGGCGTTTTCACAGCCCGCTCGCTGGGCGCTTACGACCGCCGCTTCTGCTTCTTGGGTTTGGCGCCAGTGGCTTCTATCGGTTGGTACTCTCCAGCAGGCTGCGGCCGGACCTTCGGCGGAGCGGCCGAGGGCTGCTCGTGCCGCGTTTGCAGGAAGCGATTCAAGTCGTCTTCCTCCACGGCGAACGTGCCTGGTGACAGCGTAACAAGCGGCACGCCCGCGGCGACCAGGGCGCGCCGGATCGTGTTGGAGCTGCCTACCCGCGCGCGGCGGGCGGCGGTGGCCATTTTGATGAGGGGCATAGGATACGGGCTGGGATATTGGGAAGCGTCTCTTCTCCCCGATTATCCGCCGAGAAGACCGGAATTGGCCGCGTACTCGGCAGCGAGGACCTCCATCCACGGGAACGAGAGTTCTTTAAGACATGGGCACTACGGCATGTAGCCGCGCAGGCGCTGCCGAAACGAATTGCCCGTGTTTCGGCGTGGGAGAATGAAGGGCCCGGTTATCGCTTGACAAGCCTCACTTGTGCGGCACGGGTCAAGCCGGTGGCTGCGCTTCAAAACCGACGTTGGCCGACGGTGCGGCAACACGCAAAGGGAGTGCAGACGGGCCATTAACCTTCGCCTACTCACCTTGCACTGCCATGCGCCAGATGGGCAGCATGCATGCTGCCACCGGTTCCGACTTCGCCGGCTCAGCGCCGCGGTTCTGACCCTGCGGCGCTGACCCGGCGATCACGTCCGGCAACCTACTGACGCCGTCTCCGTACCGGCCGGATCACGCCCGGTTGCGCGAGTCCGCCGGCGGCGTCCGTTTCCGGCTCGGTTAGCTCGATCTCCGTGGTCTCCTTGCCTTCCGGGGTCTGCCGCTCCACTGCTGCCGGGACCAACTCCTGCCGGGGCCGCGGCAGTGGAGTGCCCGGGGCGGGAGCCGCCCGCGGCGGCGCTTCGGTGGGGCCGGCGGCCCGTTCCAGGAGCACCACGAGCGGGGTCGCCACAAAGACCGACGAGTAGGTGCCGACGGCCATTCCGAACAGGAGCGCGATGTTGAACAATCGCAGCGTCTCGCCGCCGAAGACGACCATCGCCGCCAGCGCCAGCATCACGGCAACCGAGGTGTTGACGGAGCGGTCGAAGCTCTCGGTCATGCTCCGGTCGCTGACTTCCGGGAAGGTCTCGCCCTTCCGGCGGCGTCCCAGGTTCTCCCGGAGCCGATCGTAGATAACGATTGTGTCGTTGACCGAGAACCCGAGCAGACCGAGACACGCCGTCAGGAACAGGCTATCCACCGGCCAGCCCGCCAGCCAGCCCATCACGGCGAAGAAGCCGACCGTGAGCAGCACGTCGTGGAACAGCGCAATCAGGGCGCCCACCCCGAACTTCACCCCGTTGGCAAAGCCGCCGATGGCGAAGCGGACCGCCAGGAACAGCAGCATCGCCAGGGACGCGACCACCGCGGAGAAGATCCCGTTCCGCGTGACCTCGGCCGCGATCGAGGGGCCGATCGACGTGACCCGCGACATCGGCTCGATGGTCCCACCGCCGACCTTCCGGAGGGCGTCCCGAACCTCCTGCAGCTTCGTCGGCGGCAACTGCTTCGTGACGACCTCCGCCACCGGGACCCGCGCATGGTCCTGGTGGGGTTCAGCCACGGCGGCGACCTTCAGCCCCTTCAGCCCAAGGCCGCCCAGGGCTCCCCGGACCTGCGCCTCGGTGACGGCGCTCGTGTAGACGGCCTTGGCCGAGAACGGCTTATCGGACGTCGACGCTTCGTAAGCCGCCGGGTCGAAGCTGTTCAGGCCCTCCGCCTCACTCAGGAGCTCTGGGACGCGGTCGGCCGTGAGCTTGTCCACGTCCGAGGCCTCCACCGTCACCCGGGTCCAGGGCTGCTCGGAATGTCCGATCCGCACCGTGGCCTCGTCCACTCCGTGGGACTTCAGCACCTCCACCACCTGCTCCCGGGTCACCCCGGGATCTCGGAAGGCCACCTCCACCACGCTGCCGCCGGTGAAGTCGATGCCCGGCTTGAGCCCGAAGCCGAAGGGGGTGAGCGCAATGAAGCCCACCGACAGCACGGCCAGCGCGGCGCTGAGTCCGAGGTAGAGGCGACGCCGGTCGAAGATGCGCATGACCCCACCGTGGCGCCACGCGGGGAAGAACAGGTTCAGCCAGCTATTGTGGATCGCATAGAGCCGCGGGTTGCGCGCCCACTCCATCTGCGTGAACAGGTGGAGGAAGGACCGCGTGACGGTGATCGCCGTGAACATCGCCACCGCGTTCCCGATGGCCAGGGTAATCGCGAAGCCCTTCACCATCGGCGTCCCCAGCCAGATCAAGACGCCGCAGATGATCCAGACGGTGATGTTCGAATCGATAATCGCCGTGAAAGCGCGTCGGAAGCCGGCTTCGGTGGCCACGTTCAGGGACTTCCCGGACCGGAGCTCTTCCTTGAGGCGCTCGAAGATCAAGACGTTGCCGTCCACCGCCATGCCGATGGAGAGGATGAACCCGGTGATCCCCGGCAGGTCCAGCACGATCGGCGGAAAGACCCCGAGGCCTTTGAAGATCGAGAAGGTCAGGGTGGCGTAGGCGATCAGCGCCAGGCACGCGACTACTCCGGGCAGCCAGTAGTAGCCGAGCATGAAGAGCAGCACGATTCCCAGGCCGGCGATCCCGGCCCGGATGCTGCTCTCGACGGACTCCTGCCCAAGCGTGGCGCCGACGGTCTGCGTCTCCGCCGGCACCAGCGGGATCGGCAGGGCGCCGGAGTTCAGGAGGTTGGCCAGCACGCGGGCCTCGGCCATGGTCTTGAACCCGCCCGAGATCTGGCCCTGACCCTCGGTAATCGGCTCGTCGATGTTGGGCGCAGAGATGATCTGCTGGTCCAGCACGATCGCGAGGATCTCGCCCACACCGTCCGTGGTGAAGTCACCGAAGACCTTTGCCCCTTCGGGCTTCAACTCGAAGGAGACGAACGGCTGCCCATCGTTCGGGTTGATCTCCGCCCTGGAGTTCGGCTTGAGCGCATTGCCCTTCAGCAGGAGCTCCGCATCCGCCACCACCTGCGCACTCGGCACCGCCTGGTCCGTTGCCGTGTCGAAGAACCGGTATTGGTCGGGCTCACCCTTCTCCGCGTCTCCGGGAGTGTGCGTCATCCGGTAGCGCGCGTCCGGGTTGCGGTCCGACTGGACGTTGCGCAGGTGGCGGAACTCCATCAGGGCCACGGTGCTGAGCGTCTTCAGTGCCTCTTCCGGCCGCTTGGCGCCGGGCAGCAGGATGAGGATCTGGTCCTCCCCTTTTAACCGGACCTCGGTGCCGGAGAGCCCAAAGGAGTTCACCCGGTTCTCCAGCACGCTCCGCACGAGCTGCATCGTCTCGCGATCGATTTGCTGCCCTTCCAGCTTGGGATAGTCCGGCTCCAGGGTGACGCGCATCCCACCCCGGAGATCGAGTCCCAGCGCCACGGGGAACTGGGGCGCCAGGCTGTACCAGATGGCGCCGGCCACCAGGGCCAGCACCGCAATGAGTGTCATCCGAGTCTTCACGACCCACCCCCTCGTACACAACTGACCTGCTTGAAGCGGCTCCGCCAGGGGTCACCCGCGATACGCGGGCGCCCCCGCCGGAACCAGCAGCGCCGGGCCCCATAACCCGGCAAGCTGCCTGTGCTATGGTTGCAGGACCTGCGGGCCGCACCCCGAAGCCGCGGCCAATAAGCCGCAGGTTCACGGAGGAGCGCCCACGGACGACCGGCCGCCCGGACGAAACCGCACCTGGATCCCGCAGTTAGGCGGAGAGGGATGGGGGAGCGCGGGGCGAATTCGGGACGCGGACCAGCAGCAGTAGCGCCGACCGCGACAGGGCAGCCCCGTGGGCGAGCCGGCCAGACACGAGCGGGAGTTGCGCCGACGAGGAGAGCAGGGGCCAGAGCTTGACCCCGGTGCGGAGCAGCAGGGTGGCTGCCGACCGATAAAGTGCTTCGCAGTGGACGTCCCGCGTCCGCTCTGCGCCGACCACGGACGAGGCACGAGCGCTAACGGATGGGACAGCCGGGCGAGCGGCGGGAAGCCCTACCGCTTCTGCCGGAGCAGCGGGGCCGAATACCAGCCATGCCAGGAATAGTAGCGTCCACAACCGTAGTGCCATGGTGAAGCTAGTATATACGGGATTCGCTTCTCAAATAGCAGGCGGCCGGCACAACCGTGCCGGCACAACCGCACGGCCAGTGGAACGAGGTGCGGCGCCGGCCTATCGCCAGTGAGTCCCGCAGGGGTGCGCTGATCGTATCGAGTGGTGCTACGGAGCCACTGGCGGAAGGAGCACCACATAGCCCTCGGTTCCGTGCAGGCCAATCCGTTGGCTGCACTACCACCCGACCGCTAGGGAATCAGGAAGTGCCCGGCCGCGCCGCCGGCCAGCAGCAGCACCAGGACCAGGACGGCGGCCACCGCGGAAGTGGTCTCCTTCGGCCAGGGGATCAGCGTGGCCCGGGCCAGCCGGGTCTCCTGCGCCTCGATGCGTCCGGCGAGCTGCTTGACCCGATCCCCTTGCTCGCCGTGCCACTGCTCCAGCGCCGTCCGGCTGGCTTCGGCCTGCCGCTG
>JAJFMS010000395.1 GCA_020696885.1 Armatimonadota bacterium
ACAGCGCGCCCTACTGTGGGTGGTGCGACGAGTGCTATCCGCCGGGCACGTACCGCTGCCGCCGCTGCAATCGCGAGCTTGGGTAGCGGGGTTTGCCTGCCGCGCCGACGATCTTAAGAGCCTATCCCAATTGGCTTGGTTGGCTGCGCCTGGCTGCGGAACGAGCATGCGTCGTTGGGACAGCCGGCCCGACCATAGTTCCATGGCCCAGGGGGCACCCACCACCTCTCCCGCCTAGCCATCACCCGCTGCGCGGGTACCCGGCCCCTCGCTCTGGCTCGCCTTGGCCCAGCCAATTGGGATAGGCTCTAAGGGGCGCGGTGATCGGGCCCACGCATTCGGGGAGACGGGACGCTTGAGCGGATTGCATGCAGCGGGAGCCCCACAGCGGCGTCGCCGTCGCGACTGGGGAGCGATCGGGTTCGTGGCCACGCTGCTCACGCCCGGGCTGCTGCTCTACGCGCTGCTTGTGCTCTGGCCGATGGCGCAGTCGTTCTGGGTGGCGCTGCATCGCTGGCGGGGCGTCTCCGGGAACATGGTGTTCGTGGGCCTGGAGAACTTCGCCGGGCTCCCGCAAGACGAGAAGTTCCTGCAGGCGCTGTCCCACAACGGCGCCTTCTTCGTGATGGCCACGGTCGCGGTCCTCCTCCTCGCGCTCTTCTTCGCCACGGCGCTGTCCCGGCCCAAGACCGGGCCGGATCGCCTCCCCGGCGGTGACTTCTTCCGCGCCCTGTTCCTGTTCCCGAACGTCGTCTCGATGGTGGCCGTCTCCACGCTCTGGATGTTCGTCTACAACCCGAACTGGGGCTTGCTCAACGCCTCCCTGAAGGCGGTCGGGGCCGGGCAATTTGCTCTCACCTGGCTGGGAACCTCCCAGACCGCCCTGCCCGCGGTGGCGGCCACCTACGTCTGGTACGTGCTGGGATTCTACATCCTGCTGTTCCGCGCCGGGATCCAGAACATCCCGGCCGAGGTGAACGAGGCGGCGCTGATCGACGGCGCGAGCGGCTCCCAGCTCTTCTGGCACGTGACCTTCCCGCTGTTGAACGACATCGTCCGGCTGGCGGTGATCTACCTCATCATTAACTCGATGAATATGTTCGCGCTGGTCTGGATCATGGCGCCTCCGGACAGCACCGGCGGGGCCACCCAGGTGATGCTGACCTACCTCTACCAGGAAGGCTTCGTGAACTCGAACTTCGGCAAGTCCACGGCGATAGGCGCCGCGAACTTCCTGATCGTGATGGCGGTTACCCTGGTGCTGCAAAAGGTGTGGAGGCCGCGGGAGCAATGAGGAGCCGGCTCACCCCATATCAGCGGGCGCGCAGGCGCGGTCCGGCGGAAGGCACCCGGGTGCGCCTGACCGTTCGGCTCGCCCTGATCTACGCCGCCCTGGGCCTCTACTCGGTGCTGATCCTGTTTCCACTCGCGTGGCTCTCCTACACGTCGCTGAAGACCACGCCGGAGATCTTCAAGGATGCGTGGTCGGTGCCGAAGACGCCCCAGTGGGAGAACTTCTCCAACGCCTGGAACGGCGTTTCCGGTGAGCCCGGCCTGGGACCGTACTTCGGCAACAGCGTGCAGGTCACGGTGATCACCGTGTTCCTCATCCTCGCCATCGGCTCGATGGCCACCTACGCGCTCACCCGGTTCCGGTTCCGCGGGGCGGAGGCGCTGCTGAACGTCTTCGTCAGCGGCATGGTCTTCCCGATCTTCCTGGCGGTGGTGCCGTTGTTCCTGCTGCTCAACCAGACCCGCATCCCCGGCATTGCGCCCAAAGGGTTCATCAACGACTACCGCGGCCTCATCGCCGTGTACGTGGCCTACTCGCTGCCGTTTACGGTGTTCGTGCTGTCTGGCTTTTTCCGGAGCCTGCCGCGGGAGTTGGAGGAGGCTTCGGCGATCGACGGGGCTTCCCGGTGGCAGACGTTCCTGCGGGTCATGCTGCCGCTCGCGAAGCCGGGCCTCATCGTGGCCGGAGTGTTCAACGTGATCGGCATCTGGAACGAGTACCCGCTGGCGCTGGTGCTGCTGACGGAGCGGGATCGCTACACGCTGCCGCTGGGCTTGGCGCAGATCACACAGCGGCAGCAGTACAGCGCGGACTGGGGCGCGCTGTTCGCGGCGCTGTTCCTGGTGATGCTGCCCACGATGCTGGTGTACCTCTTCTTCCAGCGGCAGATCAGCGAGGGCCTGACGGCCGGAGCGGTCAAGGGTTGACCACCCCACGCGCCAAAACCGGGAGGGAGGCTGCCACAACCAAGCTGCCGCCGGTGCCCACCCGCCCGCTGGACCCCTGGATGAGCGAGGAGTGGCTGGAGCGGCTGGGGCCGGAGCACCACGACCTGATCACGCGCGCCTTCACCCACCGCAGCATCGGCGACGAGGCGACGCTGGGGGACAACGAGCGCCTGGAGTTTTTAGGCGACACCATCCTGGCGCTGGTGGTGTGCGAGCACCTGTACCTCACGTTCCCCACGCACAGCGAGGGCCAGCTCACCAAGCTGAAGCAGCGCTACGTGAGCGAGCCGACCCTGGCCGATGCCGCGAGCTCTCTGGGCCTCGGAGCGCTGCTCGCGATGGCGTCGGGGGACGAGGGCGCCGGGGGCCGCGAGCGCCCCAGCACCCTATGCGACCTGTTCGAGGCGGTGCTCGCTGCGGTCTATCTGGCCGGCGGAATCGAGGCGGCGCGCGAGTTCGTGCGCGCCAACGTGATCGAGCGGGTGGACCCCAACGTGGTGTGGGACTACAAGTCCCGGCTGCAGGAGCTGTTCCAGGAGAAGCACGGCACCACGCCGTTCTACCGCACCGCACCCTCTAGCGGGCCCGCCCACGCGCCAGTATTTCACAGTACGGTGGTGGCCACGTCCGAGGCCGCCGAGACGGTGCTGGGCGAAGGCACGGGGCGAAACAAGAAGATCGCCGAGCAGTGCGCCGCCCAGGATGCGCTGGCCCGCCTGGAGAAGCCGAAGCGGAAGAGCCGGAAGAAGGTCGCTCCGGAGGGGACCGACCCCGGTGTAGCCGCCGGTTAGTCCGTGTGGGAAACCCCTGCCGAGCGCGTGGGGATGTGGGGGTGTGGAGGCGACCGGTCTAGAGGTTCGAAATGCCTTCCCGCAGGTCTCTATCTGCGTCCATCTGCGTTCATCTGCGGCCAAGAGTTCCGGCAATCACGGTCGCCTCGTTCGTTGTTTGACTAGCCCTAACCCACGTGTTACAGTACTTCAATAACGGAGTGCGGATACCGCGTCCCGTTTGAAGGGGGTGACTCTCTTTGCCTGGCTTTGCGCCAATTCGAGCCAATCTTCGCTCGTTCAGCCTCGTTACGCTGTTTGCGTACCTCGGTGTCCTGACGCTCCTCGCGTTCGGGCATCGCTGCGTACCGGAAGCGGGGGGCCTCGCGCAAGGGGAGTTGCGGACGGCGATCTCTGAGGCGCACGCTCACCACATCGGTGATGCGCCCGCAGGGGCGGCGGGGGAGCACACGTGCCCCGCCTGCGCCTTCCTTCACCAGACCACCTCGATTCTCGCGCCGCGGGCGCAATTCCACGCCCCGGAGCTGACATCGTCAGGGGTCCAACTCCCCAGCGCGCCCCACTTCCCCCGCACTGCCCTCGCCGTACACCCTTCCCGCGGTCCTCCGCACTCCTGATCTCATCCCAGCGCCTCCTCCCGTGCTCCGGCAGCACGGCGACGGCCATCGGCCCACGCATTCACCCTGCAGCGTGCACGCTTGTGCGCGGGCCGTGTCAGGGGGGTGCCCTCCGCCTTCGCTTGAAGGCGTGCCAACCTACGAGATCAGGAGCAATCAACGAATGTTACGAATCAACCCGACGACGGCGCTAGCCGCCGTCGTGGCGGCGGGCGTGCTGGCCGCGCCCGCCGCAGCCGACCCTGGCGCCGGAGGGCCGGCCCCCGTGGACGAGAAGCGTCCCGAAGCCGCAGCTCCCGTGCCCGCAACTCCCGCGCCTGCAGCTCCCGCACCGGTGGGCGACCCGCGGGAGCGGGAGATCCAGGAGCTCAAGCAGTTGGTGAACGAGTTGCGCAAGCGAGTAGAGGACCTGGAGAAGAAGCCGGCCGAGCCACCGCCCGTGGTGCCGGAGCCGCCCGTTTCGCAGCCCACGCCCACCGGTCAGGGAGTTCCGACCACCGGAGCCGGCGGCGCCACCTTCCTGCCCAACATTAGCGTCATCGGTAACCTCATCGCCCGCGCGGGGGATAGCAAAGCGGTGCCTGGCCGCGGCCGCGCCCACTTTGAGGAACTGGAGATCGCGTTCCAGGATCAGGTGGCGCCCAAGCTCCGCTACGATCTCTTCCTCAGTGCAGAGAAGGAAGAGGAGTGGAAGGTGGGAATGGAAGAGGGATACCTCACCGCAACCGGCGTCCTGCCACAGCTATCCCTGCGCGCCGGCAGGATCAACACGCCGATCGGGAAGTTCAACCCGCTGCACCCGCACCAGTGGGTCTTCATCACCCGTCCCTCAGCTTCCACCGCCCTGCTCGGGGAGCACGGGCTTAGCAGCGAGGGGGTGGTGGGTACCTACGTGCTGCCCACGAAGCGCTTCTACGCCGGCCTCGACTTTGGGATCTGGCGGAACGCTTCGGAGATCCACGCGCACGAGGAAGGCGATGAAGGGGAGGACGAAGAGGAGCACGAGGAAGCGCTGGGCTTCACCGGCGGACAACAGGGAGCCTACAGCACCCGCCTCCACCTCTCCAAGGGGCTTAGCCTCACCAAGGAACTGGAGCTTGGCTTCACCCGCTATTGGGGAAGGGGAGACGTGGAGGGCTTCGGGCGGAAGATGATGGCGATCAACGGGGTAGACCTCACCTACCGCAGCTACCCGGGAGCCTTCTCACGCCTGTTAGTGACGGCGGAGATGCTCGCGCATGAGACCCGCGGGATCAACGGCGACACCAAGTTCCGGCTGGGGGGCTGGCTCACTACGGCCTATCGCTGGAGCCAATACTGGGAAGCAGGGGCACGGCTCGATTACACCCAGTATCCGTTCCCAATTTCCGGGAACGAGGTCGGGGGCAGCCTGGTCCTTACGAAGTACATTACGGAGCAGACGTCGCTGCGTCTGGAGTATCGCCACGCAAAGGACCCGGAGTTCGGGCACACCAACGCGATCTTCCTTCAGCTTCTCTTCGGCTCCGGCCCGCACGCCCACCCGCTTCAGTAGTCTCCACGAGGTAACGATCATGCGTGTTTTGCGTTTCCTAACCGTTGGCTTCCTCGCGCTGCTTGCTGCGGGGAGCGCACCGGCCGAAGCAAAGGTCGACGTGGTGACGTCCGACCAGAACCTCTCCTGGCTGGCCAAGACCATCGGCGGCCCGAACGTCAGCACCGAGTTCCTGGCCGGTAGCGGCCAGGACCCTCACTTCGTGCAGCCGCGGCCCAGCCAGGTAGCGCGATTGAGCCGCGCGGACCTGGTGGTGCGCGTGGGGATGGACCTGGACATCTGGTTCGACTCCCTGGTCCGGGCCGCCGGGAATAGTAAGATCGTGCTGGGCGCCGCCGGTTACGTGGACGCTTCCCAGGGGATCAGGGCCCTGCAGGTGCCGCAGGGGAAGCTGGATCCCAGCCGGGGCGATATCCACATCTACGGCAACCCGCACTACTTCTACGGGCCGTCCAACCTGCCAATCGCCGCACGCAACGTGCGTGACGGGCTGAAGCGGGTGGACCCGAAGAACGCCGACGCCTATGACGACAACTACACCAAGCTGGTGCAGCGCTTGAACGCCAAGATGTCGGAGTGGAAGGCCAAGCTCGCCGCGGACCGCGGGAAGAGCGTGGTGACCTACCATATGTCGCTGATCTACTTCCTGACCGACTTCGGGATGTCCGAGTTCGGCTACGTGGAGCCGCGGCCGGGCCTGCAGCCGACGCCCGGGCACATCAGCTCCCTGGCGGCTCGGATGAAGCAGGAAGGGATCAAGACGATCCTGACGGAGGCCTACCGACCGCGGCGGTACGCGGACCTGGTGGGGAGCCAGTCCGGCGCCGCCGTGGTGGTGCTCCCCGGAGGCATCGGCGCCGAGAAGGGGGCCGACGACTACTTCGCGTTCATGGACATCGTGGTGGCCCGCGTGGCCGCGGCCCTGTAGTCTGCGGTAGCACCGATCGGAAGGCACGGAGCCCGGGTCCGCGCGGCCCGGGCTCCGTCCCCGAGGAACAGATGCCGATGTCCACATTGATCGAGCTTTCAGACGCCCAGTTGGGCTACAGCCGCCGGCAGATCGTGCTGCGAGACGTGAACCTGTGCGTTCGCCGGGGCGAGTACGTGGGCATCGTGGGACCCAACGGCTCCGGCAAGACCACGCTGCTGCGGACCCTGCTGGGGCTCCTGCGCCCGGTGGCCGGCACGGTCCGGGTGGGCGACGGCACGCCCCTGCGCATCGGCCACGTCCCCCAGCGCGACACCGTCGACGCCCTCTTCCCGATCCCGGTGGAGGAGATCGTGATGATGGGCCGCTACCCCAGCATCGGCCTGGTTCGCCGGCCGGGGCGCGAGGACCGCGAGGTGGCGCGCTGGTGCCTGGAGCAGGTGGGGCTGCAGAACCTGAGCCACCGCAACTACACGGAGCTTTCCGGCGGCCAGCGACAGCGGGTGCTCATCGCGCGGGCGCTGGCCACCCAGCCGGAGCTGCTGGTGCTGGACGAGCCGACCCATGGGATGGACATGCCCAGCGAGCACGGGCTGCTGCAGCTCGTGAAGCGGCTGCACGAGGAGCGCCGGCTGGGAGTGGTGCTGGTGTCGCACCTCCTGGGCAGCGTGGCCGAATCGGCGGAGCGGATCGCCATCATCGCGGCCGGCCGCATCGAGGAAGGTCCCCGCGAGGAGATGCTCACGGCGGAGCGGCTGTCCCGGCTCTACGGCATGGACATCCGCGTGCACGACCTGGGCGGGCGGTGCGCCATCGTGCCGCATGGGGACACGGCATGAGCGAAACGCTCTCCCTCCTCCAGGAGAAGTTCGTTCAGGACGCGCTGGTCGCGGCCCTGATCGTGGGCCTCATCTGCTCGTACCTGGGCGTGTTCGTGGTGTTGAAGCGGATCGTCTTCGTGGGCGCGGCGCTCTCGGAGATGGCCTCGCTGGGCGCGGCCATC
>JAJFMS010000396.1 GCA_020696885.1 Armatimonadota bacterium
GGGGTGCGCCAGTACCGAGAGATGGTCGCCGTTACCGAACGCCGCACGAGGCGACTGCCTACAGTTTGCCGGCGATGGGAGGATGCCGTAGGCAGGACCCTTGTGGTCCGTTCGATCCGGGCTACCCGTCTTCGAAAGCTGGGTGCGCCGCTCGCGGGACGGTCACCGTTACCGAACGCCGCACGAGGCGGCTGCCTACGGATTATTGGCAACGGCAAATCCTGTTATCCGGTCAGATGCGTCCGGTAAAGCACCACCGCCCGTTGATGCTGAAGCCCGGCAGCCGACCAGTCCAGCCAGTTCTCCCGCCGCTCCTCCACCGTGTAGTAGAGGTATCCCCCATCCAGCCACGTGGAGATCACCTCCGCGCGAAGTCGCGCCACCGGCCGGATCCCCGCCTCGGACACGGCGCACAGCTTGGGGAGCACCATCTCGTTGCGGCGGCCCTGGGGATAGAGGAGCCAGTAGACCAGCCCGCCGTGGCCTCCGAGGAGCCGCGCCCGGGGCTGCCATTCCGGATGGCCCAGCAGGTTCAGGAGCACCCGCCGGTCGCTGCCGTCCGTGGCGGCGCTGGTCAGCTCCAGTTGTGCGGGCTGCACTCTGCCCTGGGAGAACGGCGTGGGGACGTAATGCAGCCAGTAGAGCCGGTCGTTGACCAGCTCCGGCTGGCCGAAGCAGTCCCGGACCACGGCCACCTCGAACTCCGGCGGCAGCGCCAGGTAGCGGTCGCTATGGCGGAGGTCGCGCCGCGGCACGGACCACGAGACGCCCCCGCCCAGCGGCTCCAGGAGGGTGAGGGCGTTCAAGCCCCGGGCGAGCTCGCGGGAGCGGCCGCCCGTTAGGGGCGTGGCCACCAGGCTCCGCGGCCGCTGCCAGGGCGCCGCAATGGAGCGGTCCGGTCCGGTCTTCCGGAGCCAGAAGCAGGTGTCACCGGAAGGCACCGCCCGCTCCATCCGGAGCTCCGGCAGTAGCTCCCGCGCCGGTGTCCCGTCCAGGGAGGCCGCCCAGAGCCGGGTGCGCGAGCCCGCCGGTCCCAGGCCGAACATCGCCCACGGGCTGCCGGGCGCTGGGGGAGTGGCCGTCTCCTCCATCCGGAACACCGCGCCGGAGGGCGTGAGGAACGTGCCGCTGGCCGTGCCCTTGGTGCGGGACGGCGGCACCAGCACGCGGCTGGCGCCACCCGTTGCGGCGACGCCGGTAAGGCCGATCGAGTCGCGCGCCGTTACCAGCAGCACGCCGTCCCGGACGGTGAAGGCGTGGAGTTCCACCGGGAGACTCCGCAGGCGCTCCGAGGCGGCCCCCTGCAGCGAGCGGGCGATCACCCAGAGCGCCAGCGCGGCCAGGGCGAGCAGCGGCCAGCGGCCGCTCACTCGTGCCCAGGTTGGCGGCACGGATCGCGGAGCGGCGGTTACCTGCACGCCGCCGTCTCACGGGCCGCGGGGTGGGCTCTGGCCGGCGAGCGTCGCACCAGCGCCGCGGCGGCAGTGATCCGGTCTTCCGGCACGTCTCCCAGGGCAAACGCCGCCAGCGTCTGCACCACGTCCAGCGGCCGCTCGAGGAGCTGCTCGTAGCGGACCTCCAGCCTCGGCCCGGCCAGGTCACGGTGGGTGTAACAGGCGTCCAGGTACGTCTCGGTCAGGGTGCGGCAATGGTCCAGGCTAAGGCACGGGTCTACTTGCGGGAACGGCGCCGTCCGGCCGCTCCGCCGGGCCAGGCAGCGGAGTGCTGCCGGCGGATAGAGCAGCGTCCGCGCCGCCCGGGTGAACAGGGCCGGGGAACGGTCCCCGGCTTCCCCCTCGTCCGCCTCACGCAGCGCCCGCCGGTGGATGCTGGTGGCCGCGCCCTCTGCCTCCCGGCGCACGTGAAGGATGCGAGCGTGTGGGAACAAACCCAGCCAGAGCGGCAGGGTGAGGCTGCTCCGCGGGTCTTTCCAGCCCCAGGCGCCGGATCCTGCCAGGTCCATTTCGGAAAGGAAGTGGGTGCGGAGCCGTCCGTAGGTCGCCCCGATCAACCTGCCGGCCGCCGCGGCCGCGAAGGCGGGCCGGTGCAGCTCCTGCAGAAGCGGGCCGGGGGTATGCCACGCGCCCCCGGCACGGTAGAGCAGCTCTTCGTTAAGGTCGAAGAACTCCCCGGCCTCGTAGTGGGAGTCCAGGGCCGAGCCCATGTGGACTCCCAGCTCCATCAGGATGCGGCTGACGATGCTGCTGCCCGACCCGTGCATGCCGATCACGATCAGCGGCGGCGACAGTCGCCAGAACGTCGGATGCACTGGCAGCGATGGGCTCGTACTGTACCGCGAGTGCGCCGGAGCGTACTTCGGATGGCCGTTCCAGGGGCGACGATGTACTTGACCGGACACGTTCAGCGCCCTCCATCCTGATAGCGAGCGTATCCAAACCCCAGCGGAGTGGAAGTCGCGGCCGTAAGGCCGCACCAGCAGCCCACCACTCCACCACTCCATCACTCCGGCCCGGTGGAGGGTGGGGGCGACATCCGAGGATGCCGGTTGAGCACGCGATGCCCTCGTTCTTACTCAACCCTGGGGAGCGATACTCTCGCACCGCTCTCCATGCCCCCACGTCTGCCAGTGTGTACCACCGCTTCCGGAGCGCTCATAGTTTCCTTAGGCACTGTCCGGATGGTTGCAACTTATCCAGGCGTCTCTCACTCCCAGAGGTTACCGGTAGATCCTTAAGAAGTCCTGAAGGTCCAGGGACCTTGCGAGATTCTCCTGGGGCACCCATCTTCAGACCTTCTTCAGCATTTGCTGCTAGCATGGAGCCCGCCGGAGAGTGCGTCCGGACGAGGACAGTCATGCGGATCCTGCTGGTAGAGGATGAGGAAGCGCTGGGAGCGGTAATCAAGCAGGGCCTGGAAGCGGCGAAGTTCAGCGTGGACTGGACCCGGGACGGCGCCGTTGCCCTGGAGCAAGCACGCCTGGGCGAGCATGACCTCATCGTGCTGGACGTGATGCTCCCCGCCCGGGACGGCTGGAGCATCTGCGAGGACCTGCGCGCCCGCCGGGTGCGCACGCCGATCCTGATGCTCACTGCCCGCGGCGAGGTAGCGGACCGGGTGCGTGGGCTGGAGCTCGGGGCGGACGACTACCTGGCCAAGCCGTTCGACTTCCAGGAGCTGCGCGCCCGCGTGCGCGCCCTGCTCCGCCGCGACAAGACGCACCGCTCGCGGATCATTCGCATCGCGGACCTGGAGATCGACACGGAGGCTCGCCAGGTGCAGCGCGAGGGGCGTCCGATCATGCTCACGCCGCGAGAGTATTCCCTGCTGGAGGCGCTGGCGCTGCGCGAGGGAGAAGTCCTCACCCGCGAGGTGATCCAGGAGCGCGTCTGGGGCGACTCGGACAGCTACTCGAACACCGTGGAGGTCCACATCGCGGCGCTGCGGCGGAAGGTGGATGGCGACCGGCCGGTGCGGCTCATCCACACAATCCACCGGTTCGGCTACATGCTTCGAGAACGGGCCCGGGAGTGAGTGCCGTGAGACTGTTCCCTTCCGTCCGGGCCCGCCTCACGGCCTGGAACGTGGGAGTGGTGGCCTGCGTGCTCATCATCTCCGGCGTGGCCGTGCGCTACCTCCTGGAGCAGGGGCTGGTCCGCGGCGTCGACAACGACCTCTCCCGGCAAGCGGTGTTCTGGTCCGGCTTCTTCTCCCGGCTTCCGGACTCCGGCGCCGGCGCGCGCCGCGCCCCTCGCAGCGGACCGGGCTCCACCCCGCCGGGCGGCCCGGACGTGCTTCGCACCCGCCTGCTAGACGAACAGGGCCTGGACTACTGGCGCATGAGGCCGTGGGACGAACGGGCCTTTAGCCGCTCGCTGACCGGCGAAGAGCTGTTCACCACCACCGTCAATAACGGCAAGGAGCTGCGGGTCCGCTCGATCCCCGGCCGGCGCCGCGGGCGGATCCGGGGCGTGATCCAGGTGGTCGAGCCGATGGCCCCCACCCGGAAAGCGCTGGACGAGCTCACCCGCACGCTGGTGATCCTGGTGCCGATCGCGCTGGCGCTCGCCGCGCTGGGCGGCGCCTTCCTCACCCGGCGGGCGCTGCAGCCGATCCGGGAGATCACCCGCACCGCCACCCAGATCGATCCGCAGAACCTCTCCGCGCGCATCCCCGCCGAGGGGAAAGACGAGCTGGCGCAGCTTGCCGGAGTGCTCAACGGGATGCTGGCCCGGTTGGAGGAGGCGTTCGAGCGGCAGAAGCAGTTCGCTGGCGACGCCTCGCACGAGCTCCGCACGCCCCTGGCCACGATCAAGGCCACCAGCAGCCTCGCCCGGGCGGACGCCTGGGATACCGAGACCTGCCTCACGGCCATGGGCGCCATCGAAGCGGCCGCCGATCGCGCCAACCGGATCGTGGATGACCTCCTCATCCTGGCGCGCTCGGACGACAGCCGGCTGCTTCCCCTCCTCGGTGAGGTCTCGCTTCGGGCCGTGATCGACCAGGCGGTGCGCGAAGCCGAAGCCGCCTGGGAGAACCGCGCCCCTCACGCTGCCGTGCACGTAGAGCTGGCCGACGAGACGCTCCAGGTCCTGGGTGAGCCCTCCCACCTGGCGCGGGTCTTCGTGAATCTGCTGGATAACGCGCTGCGCCATACGCCGGTGACCGGGGAGATCCTCATCTCGGCGCGTGGCGAGGCCTCGGTGGTGGTCGCCACGGTGACCGACAACGGGGAAGGCATTGCGGCGGAGCACCTGCCGCACCTGGGCGAGCGGTTCTACCGCGTGGATGCCGGCCGCGAGCGCAGCCGGGGAGGCGCCGGGCTCGGCCTGGCCATCTGCCGCGCCATCGTGGAGGCG
>JAJFMS010000397.1 GCA_020696885.1 Armatimonadota bacterium
CGCGGAGGATCTCCGCCACGTGCTCGTAGACGCTCGCCTGGAGATCGGTCGGCTCCCCGGAAACGGCCCAGGCGCGAGACATGTCGCACCAGTAGCCATGGACGTCCGCCCACGCGTCAATGATGTATAACTCGCCGGCCTCGATGCGCCGGTCCCGCGCGAAGCCGCCGGGCTCGCCGGAGCGGAAGTCGCCGTTGTAGAAGTGCACTTCGCCGGTGTGCCGCTGGGCGGCGGCCTGGCACTCCGTCATGATCTCCAGCTCCGAAGCGCCGGCCTGGATCACCTGCTGCGCCCGGGTGTAGCCCGCCAGCACCGCACCGATCGCCACCTGGATGCAGTCGACCTCGTCCGGATCCTTTCGCAACTGTAGATCCTGGAGCAGATCATCCACCTCCACCCATTCGCGCGGCGAGGCAGCGGCGTGGAAGGTCTGCTGAAGCGAATAGGGGAGCGCTTCCCGCTGGAACCCCAGGCGCGCGAGGTCGTGGTTCCGCCCGGCAAGGCCCGAGACGAGCGGCGCCAGGCGCCGGTGATTATCCGGGTTAAGCGTGGCGTTGACCTGGATCGGGTACACGTGCCGATCGTCCACCTCGGCTTCTCCGTCCGCCAGCCCGGTGGCCAACCAGGAGCCCAGGCCTGGACCGATGAACAGGAGGTTGGGATACGGGAACATCTTGTTCTCCGGGAGCACTCCCGTGAGGTAGTAGATGTCCCGCGGGTCCGAGATCACGGCGGCCGGGATCCCGGCCGCGTCGAGCGCGGCTAGAAACCGAGCCTGGCGGGTCCGGCACCCCTCCCGCGTCAGCATCAGTCTTTCTCCTGGAGGAAGACGAAGACGCCCTTCTTGTTGCCGATCGCGACATCCGGGCGCTTGTCGCCGTCGATCCGCGCGACGGTGAACTGGGTCCCGACGCCTGAGTCGTTGTCGATCTCGTGGCGGCTCCACTCCACCTTGCCGTCCTTGCGGTGGAACTCGAACCAGTAGAGCACCGCCGGGTCGCTCGGGTTGACGTCTCCGTTCGGACCGTGCGCCCAGAACCGCTTGCCGGTCACGAAGTCCGGCTGCCCGTCCCCGTTGATGTCCGCCATCATCATCGAGTGGGACTGGGAGAAGCTCTTGTCGATGTCATGCCGGACGAACTCCGGACCGGCGGCCCCCTTCACCTGCTCATGCCACCAGACCCCGATGTTGTGGGCAGAGCTGCTCACCACATCCATGTCGCCGTCGCCGTCGAGGTCTAGCGTGTACATCTGCCCGCAGGCATCGCCCAGCTTGGCAGGCACGAACTGCCACTTACCAGCCTTGCGGTCTTCCGGCGCCTGGTAGTAGCCGTCCGTGGTGAGGATGTCGGGACGCCGGTCGCCGTTGATGTCCCCGATGCCCAATCCGTGAGAGAACCGGGCGCAGCCCGGCTGCTTCGGCTCGCCGATGAGGTGCTGCTCGAAGCCTTCCAGCGGGGTCTTGCCCGGCGTGTAGTACGCCATCTGCGTTTCTTTGAACGGCGTCACCAGGTCCGGCACGCCGTCCCCGTCCACGTCTCCGTACGCCGGGCTCTCATTGCAGGCACTTTCGGTGATCAGGTGCTCGGTCCATTCGCCGCCGCTCTTCCCGGGGTTGCGGAACCAGCTCGCCTTGGCGCCTGGAAAACCGACCACCAGTTGATCCGGATAGCGATCCTTATCCACGTCCTGCGCGAAGGTAAGGAAGCAGTTGCTGTATCCGGTGGCGCCGTTGAACTCCTCGGCCTTGCGGATCTCATGAGGCGTCCAGCTTGGCGCCTCGTACCAGAAGTTGCCTGCCAGGACATCGTTCTTGCCGTCCCGGTTCACGTCCGCCACCGTGGCACCCTCGGCGCGGAACTTCGTGTCCAGCACGAACTTCTTCCACCGCATCTCGCGGGGGGCGGCGTGGGGGGCCGCAGCGCTCAGCAGCGCAACGGCGGCGGGCAGCAGCAACATCGGTAGGCGTAGCGGGCTCATGGCGTCGGGATTCCCTGGTCGAACGAAGACGCTCCTACGTTGGGGGCGGGCGGCGGGAGTTCCTGCCCCGGTGGCGCGGGGTTCAACCCGGCACAAAAGAAGGGTGCCCGCAACCACGTGCGGGCACCCTTTGGCTTGACCGAGCGGGGGAGCTACTTCTCCAGCGCCTTCAGCTCGGCGTCGGTGAGCTGCTCTTTGCCCTTCTCGTCTACCACGACCACGGTCGACTTGCCGGCGCGGAAGCTGACCCGGCGACCCTGGGCCATAAACCGCGCCCACTCCGTGCGCGCGCCCACCAGCTTGAAGTATGCCTCGGAGCCATACTTCACCGCGACCACGGTGACCTTACCGGTAGCCGTCTGGTCTTTCCAGGCGCCGTTCTCGAACCGGAACGCGCGTCCTTCCACCGTGCGGCTGACCTCCACCTCGGTCTCCGCCTTCTCCTGATCCCGGAGAGCCCGGAGGCGCCGGCTGGCCTCGACCGCGTTTGCACCCGTGGAGCGCTGGAACCCGTCCGCCTGCTGCCGGGATTGCTTCTGCAGCTCGTAGAACCGGACCGCTTCCCTTTCGTCCAGCGATTTATTCTCTGGCGAAGGAGCCTGGCCCGCAGCGGCCGGCTTCCGGCCTGTGCTGCGGTAGGCGTACAGGTCCTTCTTCGCGGCGTCCGACGGAGAGGCCGGTCTCTTGGCTGCCGCCGCCTCCGGCCGGGCTCCCGGGGCTCCCGCCACCGGGGCGTTCCCGCCGCCGAAGCCGCCGCCGCCGAGACCGCCACCCAGGGTGCCCCGGTTCTCCCGCTGCAGGGTTGTATCCTCGAGGCCGAAGGCACGGAACCGGGTGCCTGCCAACGGCGTCGGCTGGCCCGGACGAGGGAGACCCGGCTCTTCGACCAGGTACGCGGTGTAGGGCGTGACGATCCCGTGCTCCTGGCTGAGGCGGATCACCTCGTCCTTCAGCTCCTTGCTCTCGCCGTGCAGCCGGATCTCCTCGAGCAGCGAGCCGATGCGGCGCGATGCCCAGAGCTTCGGAATGAAATCCTGTCCCAACTCTCGCTCGGGCAGCGAGAGGTCGTAGTTGAACGTCTTCGGCTTGCCGTTCATGTCACCGGTCACCGTGACGGCCACCTTACCGGCGCCCTGGTAGCGCCCGAGGATCAGGAGCTGCGTGCCGGCGAAGAGGTCCGGCACCTTGCTGGGGTACTGGTCCAGCAGCTTCGCGCCTTCCAGCGTCACCTTCACGTTGGAGAGCACCGGGTCGGCGATCTTCGCGTAGAAGTTGCCGATCTTGGTCTCCAGGTCTTCGTCCTGCGCCACGTAGTCCGCGTCGCCGCGGTTGTCCCGCGCCAACCGATCCAGGAGCAGGGTGTTAACGTCCGAGCCGACCCCGAAGGAGAAGAGGCGAAGATCCTTCGGAGCGGCCTTCGCAGCGTTCTGGAGGATCTGGTCCACCGAGGTGTTGCCGATGGTCGGGAGACCGTCCGTCATGAAGATCAGGAAAGGGGACCGACCCGGGCGATCTTCCGGCTTCGGAATCGAGGCCAGCCCCTCCTGGATCGCGTCGTCGATTCCGGTGCCGCCGACGGCCCGGAACGCCTCCACAAAGGTCCTCGCCGCTTCCCGGTTCTCTTTCGAGGCGGGTACCACGCTGGGGCGGAAGCTGGAGACATCGCCGCTAAAGCGGATGATGTTGAACCGGTCCTTCTCGTTCAGGGCGCCGATGATCGTCTGTGCGGCCTTCCGGGCCTGCTCGATCTTGGGACCCTGCATACTGCCGGAGGTGTCGAACACCACCACCACGTCCTTCGGCTGGATCTCCGCCGCCTTCACCTCGCTCTTCGGCGCGAGCATCAGCATCGCGTAGCCGTCCGCGCCCGCCCGCCGGTGCGCCAGCGCGTTCAATCCGAACGCACGCTCCGAGGTGGTGTAGTAGAGGGCGAAGTCCCGGTTAGAGCGGACGTCCTTCCCTTCATAAGTGACCCGCGCCAGGTGATCGCTCTCCCGCTTCACCTGAATCTCGTGGGTCGGGCTGTAGACCGTCTTCAGCGGCTGCGCGCTCTTGATGGAGCAGTCCACCGTAAGCTCACCGATCGAGCCGCCCGTTACCCGCTCCGAGTTCAGCGGGTAGACCAGCCGGTAGATGCCGTTGCTGAAATCCGCGGCCTGGCTGTAAACCAGATAGATGCGCCGCTCCGCGCCTGCCGGGATCGGAAACACGCGCGCCTGGAAGGCGTTGCGGCCCACGTATTCCAGGATCGCCGGGTCGACATTCCGCCGCACGTAGGATTCGTAGACCCGACGCGCTTCGTCCACGCCCAGGAGCTTGCCTTCCACCGGTTCCTTGTCGATCAGCATCCGGAAGTTGGACACCGCCGCCGACTCGGGGAGGGGGAACAGGTAGGTCCCTTCCATGGCCACGCTGTTGGGGTTGTAGAAGACCTGCTCCACCTCCGCCTTCAGCGCGCCGCTCTCCACCTTCAGCGTCACCTTCTGCGAACGGATGGCGAGCGGCTGCGGATTGGGGATCGGCCGCACCGGGCGCGGTAGGATAATGCCCTGCGCCAACGCGCCCGGTGCCCCCAACAGACTCCCCACCAACGCCACCGCCCAAAAACCTGGCACGTGTTTCATGGTTCCTTCGCCTCCGCCAGTAAGATGCACGCCATCGCGCCGGGGTTACAGGACGCATGGCAGATGCGAGCGGGCGGTGTTGGGTGTTGGGACGGGCCGGGTACGGGATCGAGTAAGCGTAAGCGTAAGCGTAAGATTCTGGGCGCAGGCCGGTGCGGCCGAGTTCGCAGCCCATCCTAACACCCAACACCTAACACCCTCTATGTCCGCTT
>JAJFMS010000398.1 GCA_020696885.1 Armatimonadota bacterium
CACCAGGATCAGCGAGACGATCCCGGACGAGGACGCGGCCTCGAACCGCGGCGTGGTGGCGTAGCGGAAGGTCCACTGCCGGCCCCCGACCATCAGGGACGTGACCTCGGTGATCCGCGGAGCCTGGCTCTTCGGCCCAGCCAGCTCCTCGCTGCGGTAAAGGAGACGCGCCTCGTCGATCGCCGGGCCGTCGTACACCTCGAACGCGATCCCGGGATCCAGCCGCGGGCCGCGGATCTCACCAAACAGATCGCCAGCCCGAAATGGGATGTAGACGTACCCGGTCAGCGCGGCGCGACGGGCAGCAGGAGTGTTCGTCGTCGCTCCCTTCCGGAACAGCGGCTGGTAGATGAGGAAGCCGGGCGGACGGTCCGGCCCGGTCTCCTGGATCAGGGTGACGATACCGGAGGCCGTGGGCACACCGTCCTCGCACGCGCGGAGCATCGCTTCGCGCCGCACCGGCTCCGACGCCATGTCGAAGCCGATGGCTTCGCGGTTGCGTTGGGTAGGGGGCTCCAGGTAGAGGATCGCCTGGTACTCCGAGCGCGGACCCGGAGGGAACACCTTGAACCGAGGCAGGTCGGTCCGGCGGATCACCTCCTGGAAGAGCGGTAGCTCCGGGGCGGTGAGGTGCACCGCGTAGCCCACCCCCAGCATCCCCCGGTGGTGCCGGTCGGCCTCCAGGCTGGAGACGAAGGTGTGGAATTGCTTCCGGCTGATCCGGCCGTTGCCGGCCGCCAACAGTCCGCGGGTGCTCCGGAGGAGATCCAGGTACGAGGTGATCTGGTCCTGCACCGCATCCGTGCTGGCCCGCATGCCCCGCTGGAACCGCTCCGCGTCCTTCGTCTCCACGGCGCGGGAGAGGTACCACATGGCGACGGTCGTGAGAAAGAGCGAGACGCCGAGGACCAGGTACGGCGTCCATCTCTCCAGCACATAGCGCGGGCGCTTCGGAAACTCTTCGGCCATAAGCTGGGGGAGCGACTTCCGCGACGGGGAGCGATCTCAGGGCGGAGCCGGAGCACCGAATGGGGCGATGCCCGCTCTCCTCTCCGGTTCACCGTGGCGGCGGGTGGGGTCCTTCCTACCCGAATGTGCCCGCGAAAGGGAGGTGGGCTCAAGACCGTTGCCAGGTAGGGGCATCCGCCGTGATTACCCGGGAGACGAGGACGGTGCCGGCGCCCGCAAAGCCGCACCATCCCGGTCAGCGGTACGGCTCTGCCGGCGCCGGGAGGAGGTCGAGGACAGGGCAACCACGGCGGCCACGGCGGATGCCCCTACCTGGCAACGGCCAGTGCGATTGCTTTGACGGCAAGGCTATCGATAGATCTCGGTCGCACTCTCCCGGCTCTTGGGCTCCTCGTCCGCCTTCCGGCCCGTGAGCCAGTTCGACAGGTCGTCGAAGTAGGTGTACATCACCGGCACCACCAGCAGTGTGAGCAGCGTGGAGAGCAGGAGCCCGCCGATCACCACGATCGCCATCGGGGACCGCATCTCGCTGGCGCGGCCGATCTGCAGCGCCACCGGCGTCATGGCGAGGACCGTGGAGAGAGTGGTCATGAGGATCGGCCGCAGGCGCACCGGCCCGGCCGCCTCCAGCGCCGCTTCCCGCTGCAGCCCGCGCTCCCGAAGCGTGTTGGTGTAGTCCACCAGGAGGATCGCGTTCTTGGAGACGAGGCCGATGAGCATCACGATCCCGATCATCGAGACGATGTTCATCGTCGTCCCGGTGTAGATCAGGCCCAGCAGGCCGCCCACCAGCGCCATCGGCACGCTGACCATGATCGTCAGCGGATGCCACAGGCTGTTGAACACGGCGGCCATGAGCATGTAGGAAAGCGCGATCGCCAGCAGGATCGCGCCGGTCATCAGCCCGGCGCTCTCGTCCATCTCGTCCACGTCGCCGCCCCAGCGGCGCTCGATCGTCCCGAGGGAAACGTCGGAGAGGGAGGCGTCGATCGCAGCGCGCGCCGCCCCCAGGGAGACTCCCTCGTGTACGTGGGCGAACAGCACCACTCGCCGGGTGCGCTGGGAGCGCAAGATCTTGGTGGGGCCGGCGCCCATCTTCACGGTCGCGATGTCGCCCACGTAGATCGGCGTGGAGCCGCGGTAGGCCACCACCAGGTCCCGCAGCGCGTCCGGAGAGAGCCGCAGGCCGCTTTCGCCGGTGCGGGAGAGCATCAGCCGCACCGGGTAGGTGGTCTCGCTCTTCCGGAACCGGAGGTCCGTGTTGCCGGCGATGGCCGTGCGCAGGGTGCCCGCCAGCTCCGCGGGGGTGGCGTACAGGTCCTCGGCGCGCTGCCGGTCGAAGGAGACCTGGATCTCCGGCTTTCCGCGGCGCAGGCTGCTGTCCACGTTCCGGAGGCCCGGCACGCGGCCCATCCGCGCCTCGACCTCGCCCGCCACCCGCTCCAGCTCCGCCATATCGTTCCCGAACAGCCCGATCTGGATCGGGGCGAGGGCAGCGGTCATCCCGCGCACCGCCGCGACGCTGATCCGTGCCTCAGAAGACAGCGGCTCCAGGAGCGCGCGCAGGTCCGCCGCCACCTGCTCATCGGAGCGGCGCCGGCGCCCCGGCTGGCCGCCGGGATGGAGCAGCCGCTCCACGAACCCCTGCTTGTCGATGAGCATCAGGGTGAGCTGCCCGATCTGGGAGCCGCGGTCCGGGATGGAGCCGAACCCTCCGATGATCTCCCCGACGCTCGCCAGCATCCGCTCGCGGTCGATCTCGGGCACCTTCTCCGCGGCCGCCTCCACACGAGCCATTACCGCATCTGTAGCCACCAGGGAGGAGCCCGCGGGCAGCTCCACCTGCACCGTCACCTGGCCCCGGTCCACGGACGGCGTGAAGTCGAAGCCCAGCACCTGCCAGGCGAGGAGCCCGACCCCCACCAGCGACCCGAAGCCGATCAGCGCCACGGCGGCGCGGCGGCGGAGAGCCCAGGAGAGCGTGTCCCGGTAGACCGTCTCCAGTCGCTCGTATTGGCGGTCAAAGGCCCGCGCGAACCGGCTGCGGCGGTCTTCCACCACTTCGCCGGCCCCGAACCACCGGGCTGCCAGCATCGGCGTGAGGGTGAACGAGACGTAAAGCGACGCCAGCGTGGCCGTGGAGATGGTGAGCCCGAACTCCCGGAAGAACTGCCCGACGATGCCGCCCATGAACGCGATCGGCACGAAGACGACGATGTCGACAAAGGTGTTCGCGGCGTCCGCCAGCCCGATCTCGGCGCGCCCGTCCAGCGCGGCCTCCTGCGGCGACTTCCCCATGGCCCGGTGCCGGTGGATACACTCCAGCACCAGGATACTGTCGTCCACGAGGATGCCCACCGAGAGCGAGAGCGCCAGCATCGTCATCTGGTTCATCGTGAACCCGGCGAAGTACATCACGATGAAGGTGGTGATGATCGACGTCGGGATCGCCAGCGCGATGATGACGGTGTCCTTGAAGCTGTGGAGGAAGATCCACACCACCACCACGGCCAGCACGGCGCCTAGCAGCAGCGTGGCGTTGATGTCTTCCAGCGCGTCCGAAACCGCCTGGGAGTTATCCTGCAGCGTGCCGATCTTCACGCCCCCGGGCAACTTCCGCTCCAGGTCCGCCAGCGCCGCACGCACCCCCTCGGCCACGTGGACCGTGTTGGCATCGGAGACCCGGGAGAGGATCAGACCGATGCTCTCCCGCCGCCCGACGCGCGTGATCTGCTCTCGCTCCGCCACGGTCTCTTCCACCGTCGCCAGGTCGGCGAGCCGCAGCGGCGCGCGGGGAGCCGGTCGCCGGGGCTGGCCGGGCATGCCGGGCATGGCAAACGCCATGGCGGACTGGGGTGGGGGGATCGGCGTGTTGCGGATGTCTTCCAGGGAGCGGAACTCGCCCAGCACCCGGACCGCGATCTCCCGCCCGCCGGCGGATGCGCCTCCGGCCGGAGCGGAGCGGGAGGCGGCTCCCAGCGGCCGGAGGAGATCGAGCAGCGAAAGCCCTTCGGACGCCAGCCGGTCCGCATCCACGCGGATCTGCACCTCGCGCGTGACGCCGCCGACCACCGTCACGCTGCCCAGGCCCGGGACCTGGCTAAGGCGCGGCTTGATCTGCTCGTCCACCAGGGTGCGCAGCTCGTCGAGCGAGGCGTCTCCCGTGACTCCCAGCACCATCACCGGCCGCGCGTTGTAGTCGAACTTCGCGATCTGCGGGCTCTCGATATCGGACGGCAGGTCTCGCCGCAGCGACTCCAGCCGGGCGCGGATGTCCGCCGCGGCGGCGTTCACGTCCGAGCCGAGCTTCAGGTCGACGCTGACGATCGACAGGTTTTCCAGCGACCGCGAGTCGACTTCGACGACGTTACTGACCGCGGAGACCGCATCCTCGATCGGTCGACTGACGTTCCGCTCGACCTCCTCCGGGCCGGCGCCGGGGTACACCGTCATGATGTTGACGATGGGGATCTCCACCCGGGGATCCAACTCGGCGGGCATCCGGCCCTTGGCCTGCCATCCGAGGAGCATGAGCGCCGCGAGCACCATGAGGAGCACGATCGGGCGCTGGATGACGAGGCGCGTCAGACCCATAAGCAGAGATCAACTGGAGTATGCGAGTTCAAGAGATCGAAGGGGAACCGGTCAGGGCGCGGTCTCGGCGGCCTGGGCGCGGACCGCATCTCCGGGATGGACGCCGGGCGCGGAGGTCAGGACCACCTGCTCGCCCACCTGCAGCGTGCCGCGCACTTCCACGCGGCTGCCGTCCTGCTGGCCGGTCTCCACCGGGACCAGCACTACCCGGTCGCCCCGGACGGCCCAGAGCGTGGTGCGGTCACCGTCCGTG
>JAJFMS010000399.1 GCA_020696885.1 Armatimonadota bacterium
TGTCTGATACGGTTTACCTAGAGTGCCCCAGGGCGCGAAGACGATCTCGGGAGGAAATAGTATGAAAAGCTGGAAGCTGGCGGGGCTCATCGGCCTCCTGGTGGCGGTTGGCGTCGGTGGCGCCGCGCTCCCGGGAAACGCCCAGAAGAAGAACGATAAGGATAAGGTCGAGTCCGCGGTGGGCTTCGTTGATCTGAACCGGATCATGGAGCAGATCAAGAAGACGCCGACCTGGCTCACGATGACCAAGAAGTTCGATGACGAGCGCACCAAGTTCCAGGCGGAGATCGCCGGCCTCACCAAGCTCCGCTACCTCACGGTGACCGAGCGGGAAGAGCTGGACCGGATCAACGCCAAGAAGTCCGTGACGGACTCCGAGAAGGCGCGCATCGCCGAGCTGCAGGCCAAGAGCGAGGCGATCGATAAGGAAGCCCAGACCCTCGCCGGCGTGGAGAAGCCCACCGACGAGCAGCGGAAGCGCATCGACGAGCTCGCCACCCTGCGCAAGTCCGCCATCGCGAACCTGCAGGACGAGACGGAGCTGCGCACCAAGAAGCTACAGGAGCTGGAAGGCACCGTGCTGGACGACATGCAGGGCAAGATTCTGGAGAACGTGCAGCAGGTAGCCAAGAGCAAGGGCCTGGCCCTGGTGGTGGATCAGCGCGCCGTGCTGTACGGTGGGCAGGACCTGACCGAAGACGTGCTGCTGAAGCTGGGCGCCACCAAGAAGTAGCTTGGATTCTTCCAGAAGCGTACCGATGATGGCAGGGCAGCGGCTGCGGCGACCGGAGACACCGGTCGTCGCGCTCGCTGCCCTGTTGTTGGTTCTGGGCTCCGGCTGCGGCCGGAAGGCAGCGCCACCCGCCGCGTCCGTACCGGCCGTGGCGGCCCCAACGCCCGGCTACCTGGACGTGGAACGGCTGCTCCGCGTGCACCCGGACCTCTCCAAGCTGCGGGAGCTGGAGCGGCGGATGACGCAGACCACCCGGGCGCACCGGCCACTTGGCTCCCACACGCTCCGCGCACCGGAACCGGTGGCGTTGGCGACACCCGCTCCCGCGGAGACGCTTCCGGCGGCACCGGCCGGGGTGGACAAAGCGGGCGCGATCGCGGCGATCCGCGAGGACTTTGCCATCCGCCGGGCCGCCCGTCCCGAACGCGAGGAAGAGGCCTACCGGCGCGCGCTGGGGCGCCTGCGCCGGCGGTTCCTGGAGTTCCGGCGGGAGCCGCTGCCCGTGGATGCGGACAAGGACCTCGCGCTGGCGGTGAAGAATGCCCGGCGGTTCAGCGAGCTGCAGGAGCAGTTGCGCTCCCTGCGCGAGCGGCCGGAGGACCGGTTCTTTTACACGCCGGCACAGCTCCGCCGCCGCCGCGAGCTGTTCCACCTCACGGAGCAAGAGGTGGAGGCCCTCCGGTTGGAAGAGGTGGCCCGGCTCGAGAACGCGCTGGAGGCCAGGGGGCCGCTGCGAAACGCCGAGGGCACCGAGCGCGAGATCCCGGCAGCGGAGATTGAGAAGGCCGAACGGGAGCGAGACCAGCTCCGGCGCGAGGCACTGGAGGAGCTGGCGCGGCTCGAACGCCAGGAGATCGCGCGCGTGAACGAGCTGGTGCTGCCGGCGCCGGCGATCGAGGGCGTACGGCCGGACCCGTCCCTCACGGCCGACGGCGACATCGAGAGCGAGCGGACCAGGTTCGAGGCGCGCGTGCGCGAGTCCGCCCAACCTCCAACGGTGCCGAACGCCCCGGATCCGGTTCCCGGTACCGTAGCGGCGCTCCGGCAAGAGCGAGACGAGCTGCGCCTCCGGATGACCGAGGAGGTGCGCGCTGCCGCAGCCGCCGCGGCGCGCGCGCGCGGGATCCGGTCTATCTTCAAGCGGGGTGCGGCGCCGGACCGCACCCGAGACATCGAGCCGGCGGTGGCGCGGCTGCTGGCAGGCACTGCGCCCCAGGGAGAGAGAATTCATGAGCGGAAACGCTGAGATGGCGCTCGGTGAGCTCGCCGAGCTGTTGGGGGGTACGGTAGACGGAGACCCGACCGTGCGGATTATGGGCGCCGCCGGGCTCTCGGACGCTATCGCGGGGACGATTGTGCGTGTGGAGCATCCGCGCTACCTGGCGGACGCCGAAGCCAGCGCCGCCACGGCGCTGCTCACCGATCTGCGGACCGGCCCGCTCTCCAAGCCGGCCATCCGGGTCTCGCAGGTGAAGCTTGCCTTCATCCGCTGCCTCCAGGTGTTCGCCCCGGCGGAAGTCCGCCTGGAGGGGGTGCACCCCTCGGCGGTAGTCGCGCCGGATGCGGTGCTGGATGCGAGCTGTGCGGTGGGCGCTCTGGCCGTGATCGGACGGCGCGCGCGTGTGGGCGCGGGGGTGGTGATCCACCCGCATGTGGTGGTGGGGGACGACGTGGAGATCGGCCCGGACACGGAGCTTTTCCCGGGCGTGGTGCTCTACTCCCGCACGAAGCTGGGGGCGCGTGTGCGGATCCACTCCGGCACCGTAATCGGCGCGGACGGGTTCGGCTACGAGTGGAACGGTCAGCAGCACGTGAAGGTGCCCCAGATCGGCGCGGTCCGCATCTGTGATGACGTGGAGCTCGGCTCGAATACCACTATCGACCGCGCCACCACCGGCGAAACGGTGATCGGCCCGGGCACCAAGATCGACAACCAGGTGCAGATCGCCCACAACGTGCGCACCGGCGCCCATTGTCTCATCGTCTCCCAGGCGGGCGTGGCCGGGAGCACTACCCTGGGCAATGGAGTGGTGCTGGCGGGACAGTCCGGCGTGAAGGACCACATCCGCATCGGCGACGGCGTCCAGGCGGCCGGGAAATCCGGTATCTGGGGCGATCAACCCGCGGGGATGCGAGTGTCCGGGCACCCCGCCCGGCCGCACCGCGAAGAGGTGCGCATCCAGGCCGCCCTCACCCAGCTTCCGGAGCTGCTGAAGCGGGTGGCGGAGTTGGAGCGACGTCTGGCTACTGAGGCGACCGATGGCGCGGGCGAGTAATCGCGTGGCATCATCCGGTCTTGGCGGCTGCATTCGATAGCCGGAGCAGTCCCGCGATCCAGCGGGCCGGTAAAGCCCTCGGGTGTTGGCGCGAACACCCGCCGGCCTGATTGCAGATGCCGATACCGCTTGGTTGCCCGGAGTCCCGGATGATCCGGGCAGCACCTACCGGAGACGGCGACTGTAAGCGGGAAGCCGTGCCCCGATGGCTCCGTGACTGCCCTGAAATGCGTTTCGGCCCCGGGAAGTGCCGCTGGCTGATTGCCGGAGTCCCGACGGAAGTCGGGGGCTCGATTGACCTGCCCGGAACCCCGACTTCCGTCGGGACTCCGGCAACCGCGTGAGGGGCTTCCCAGACACGGTTACGGAAGCCTCGCGGTAGACTCCGATGAGACTCCCTTCCGTCCTTTCTTGTCCCTTTCCGCTGACGGATCCTGGGGTAAAGAACCCTGAGCAACCGTAACCGCCTCCGCGTGCCGGAATGGCATAGAATCCTCTGGCGGCGCTCGGCGCGTCCGGCTAGACGGCGGGGGCGGCCGGGCCGAGAATCGGAGTAGGGCGCAGGGCCAAGCTCTGAATCCGTAGAGAAGTGCAAAGGGCTCGGGGCCAGAGAGGCGGGATGGACGGTATGGGACGATCACCAGTGGACGCGGCGCTCATCGGCCGGTTTCGGGAAGAGCTCCCGGATACCGAAGTGTGGATCGACGAGCCGATGTCTCGCCATACCAGCTTCCACATCGGGGGACCGGCGGACGTGCTCCTCCTCCCGCGCACGGTGGCGGACCTCCGGCAGATCATCGCCACGGCGCATGACACCGGCGTGCCGCTGACGGTGATCGGCAACGGCAGCAACTTGCTGGTGAAGGACGGCGGCCTGCGGGGCATCGTGCTCAAGGTGGCGGACAACCTCTCTGCCGTCGAATTCGAGGGCACCCGCGGCTACGCGCAGTCCGGCGCGCTGCTGGCGGTGGTCTCTCGCGCTGCAGGGGTGGGGGGGCTGGCCGGGCTGGAGTTTGCCTGCGGCATCCCCGGCACTATCGGCGGCGGCGTGATGATGAACGCCGGCGCTTACGGCGGCGAGATGAAGAACGTGGTCACGCAGGTGACGGTGGTCACCGAGACCGGCGACCTCCGCACCCTGAGCGCCGAGGAGTGCGAGTTCGGCTACCGCCGCAGCATCCTCCAGCGGAACCCCTGGGTGGTGGCGGACATCCAGATGGAGCTGCGTCCGGAGTGCCCGGAGCGAATCCTGGCCCACGTCTCTTACAACCAGTACCTGCGAGAGTCGATGCAGCCGCTGTCGTACCCCAGCGCCGGCTCCGTGTTCAAGCGCCCGCCCGGGAAGTTTGTGGGGCCGATGATCCAGCAACTCGGCCTGAAGGGCTACCGCGTCGGCGGCGCCCAGGTCTCGGAGAAGCATGCCGGGTTCATCGTCAACGGCGGCGGCGCCCGGGCGGCAGACGTCCTCTCGCTCATCCAGCACATCCGGGAACAGGTTCAGGCCAACTTCGACGTCTGGCTGGAGACGGAGGTCCGGGTCATCGGTGAGGACCCGGCGCCGGACCTCACCTCCTCCGCGGCCTGATCCCTCGCAGAGAGAAAGATAGAAGCCGTAGGCGGGATGTGCTCCTGAGGATTGGCGAACCTTCTACGCGCACGGCAGCCACGGCGAAGGTCCTCGCCGCTCCGTTCGTCCCTGACACCTCGCGGCAGAACTCGCCGGCTGGTGGTATCACTACCCGGGGGCAGCGGCGTCCCCGACACCGGAGTGGATACCTGCCATGGAGCTGCGCGACCGA
>JAJFMS010000400.1 GCA_020696885.1 Armatimonadota bacterium
GCCGGCGCGCTGCGGGAGCTGTGCGACCGCTACGGCGTCTCCGCGGATCGGGACGGCTCCGGCGGCTACCTGCTCCACCATCACGGCGACCCCGCCAGCGCCGCCGCGGCTAGACCGGTAGGCCTGGTGGAGCAAGACGGCACTCGGCTTCAGGTGCACTCCGTCTCCGTCTACGGCAACCGGTCAGCCAGCTTCATCGGGAGCGCGCCCGAGCTCTCGAATGGCGGGATGCGGGTGCAACTCCAAGCGCGAGTGGCCGAAGGGGAGGGCGGCAGCATCGCCGGGGTCCGGAACGTGACCGCCCGCGACGATCGCGGCAACCAGCTCGCCTTCCTGCCGGGTACCGGCGCCTGGCCGTTTGCCAGCGACGGCACTTCCCGCCTCCCGGACGAGTGGAGCGGCGCGATCAGCTTCGAGGCCCCGGACCCTAGAGCGAAGAGGATCGCGGCCCTGGAAGGGGAGCTGATGGAGTACCGGTCGGTCCGACCGCTCCGCATCGAGGTCCCGCTGCCGCTGGAGCAGTCGACGGTCCGCGCCGAAGAGGGCGGCCTCACGCTGGCGGTCTCCCGTTACCGGGTGCTCTCCGCGACCGAGCCGGAGACCGGCGACGAGCTGCTGCCGCTGCCCGGCACTGCCGGCGACAGCAGCGACTCCGGCCCCACCGTCCGCGTGCGCCTGTTCGTGCCGACCGGAGCCCGGTATTCCGATCGCTCCGGCACGTCCGCCCTGGCGCCGGTGCTGGTGGGCAGCTCCGGGAAGAGCTACCCGGCGCAGCAGCTTCGGGCGGGCGGCGGTCGCAGCAGCGCCACGGTGGCGATGCAGGACACCACGTGGATCTTCCCCGGGGTGACCGAGGAGCCGCGCTCGCTGGTGTGGGAGATCGTGGAGAAGAAGGATCCGGTGCGGCGATTCAAGTTCCGGATGACGGACATCCCGCTCCCCGGCCCGGCGAGCCTTGGATCCCAGGGCGGCCGGTCGGTATTCATCGCCCCGTAACCCGGTCAACCGCCACCGATCCCTCATCTTCGAATACGGTGGAGCAACGCGCTGCGAAGCCCCTACCTGTCTCCCTTTTCGCGTTCTTTCGCGTGTTTCGCGGGCAATCCGGTTTACTCCCCGATCCGATCCATCCCGTCAAATCCTGTAATCCTGTCCAGAATTCCCTTTCCCCTTTCGCGGCTTTTTCGCGTGTTTCGCGGGCAAATCCGGTCCCGGATCCTCAGAGCCCGAGCTCCGCACGGATCGACTGCAGCGCCGCAATGACCGTGGCGATGTGTTCATCCGGCTCCACGGCGAGGAGCGCGGCGCCTTCGGTGATGTCTTCGCGGCGGACGGCGCGGGCGAAGGCTTTGTCCTTCATCTTCTTCCGCACGGAGCGGACGTCGACTTCGTCCAGGCTGCGGCTGGGCCGGACGTAGGCGACGGCGGTGATGAACCCGGAGAGCTCGTCGACGGCGAAGAGCGCCTTCTTAAGGGGCGTGTCCCGTGGGATCTCGTTCCACTCCGCGTGGGAGAGGATCGCCTCCACGATCTCCTCGTCCACGCCTCGCTCGCGCAGGATCTCCGCGCCCTTCCGGGTGTGGTCCGGCGGGTCGGGCCAGCGCTCGTAGTCGAAGTCGTGGAGGAGGCCGGTGAGGGCCCAGCGCTCCTCGTCTTCTCCCAGCAGCCGGGCGTAGGCTCGCATCGCGGCTTCCACCGCATAGGCGTGCTTGCGCAAGCTCTCACTTTCGGTATACTGGTGCAGCAAGCCCAGCGCTTCGGTGCGGTCCATGGGGCGGTCCTCCTCGTCCGGTGCAAGGTTCGCCCCGGGGCGGCGGACCCTCCTTCGGCGAGTGGAAGCTCACCGCGGCATGCATCACTCTGACGCCTGCGGCGCCGGTGGGATCGACCTCCCACCCGACGGACACCAGCGAAGAGTTCAGGAACGGAAGCCGGATGTCGCAGTTCGAAAAATACTATACGGTCGAAGAAGCGAACTCACTCCTCCCGGAGCTGCGGACGCTGCTGGAGAAGATCCAGACTGCGCGCGACGAGATCCTCGCGCACTACCAGGAAGCGCTGCCGGTGCTGAAGCTGGTGAGCCAGAATTCGGGCGGCAAGGAAGCCGCAGCCTACGCGGTGGCGATCTGGAAACTGAACTCCCGGGTCCGCAAGCTCGTTTCGCTCGGCGTGCAGCTCAAGGACCTGGACCGCGGCCTGGTGGACTTCCCCGCGTGGCGGGACGACCAGGAAGTGCTGCTGTGCTGGCACCTCGGGGAAGACGAAGTCAGCCATTGGCACGACCTCGAGTCCGGGTTTGCGGGCCGCCAGGCGTTGTGACACCTGCCGGCCCGCGCCGGCAGCGACGAGTGAGGGAGTAAGGGGCTGCCATGCCGATCGCGTACGTTCCCGACCAGGTCGCCTTCCGGACTGACAAGCTGTCCAAGGTCAACCTCTTCGACATTCCGCAGTTCTTCGTGGACGTCTACTGCCTGGAGCCGGGGCAGGCGCAGAAGCCCCACACCCACGCGGGGGCCGCAAAGGTCTACTACGTCCTCGAAGGCGAGGGGACGTTCCTGGTGGACGGCGGCGAGCAGACCCTCGGTCCCGGGCACGCGGTGCTGGCGGCCGAGGGGGATCCGCACGGGGTCCGGAACGACAGCGAGGCTCGTCTCACGCTGCTGGTGATGATGGCGCCGAACCCCAGTCCCTGACGGGCCACTTCTCGCAGTGCGGCTGGGCCGTCACGCTTCTAGTGTCCCCAAACAAGCTTGCGCTCTGTTGCGTTGCAGCGTATACCTCCTTCGAGGATCGTAGATTCCGAAGGCCCCCAGCGCACTCGCCCCGCCCGTTCGTCTCGAGTCCATCGCTCGGAACTGCGCAACCGGTCCAATTCAGGGCGCCGACACGGCCCTTCAATTGAGAGAAACCATCGGTGAAACCGGCGCTGCTCCTGATCGACCTCCAGCACGACTACCTGTCCGCGCCGGGCCTGGCGCCCGCTGCGGAGGCGCTCTGCGCGCGTACGGCGCACCTCCTCGCCATCTGCCGCGCCGCCGGGATCCCGGTGGTGCACGTCTGGACCACCATCCGGGACGACGAGGAGCGGATGCCGCACTGGCGCCAGACCGGGCGGCGACGCTGTGTGGAAGGGACGCCCGGCCACGCGACGCCCGAGAGCCTGCAGCCGCACCCCGGCGAGCGGGTGGTCCATAAGCGGTTCTTCAGCGCCTTCGGGGAGGGCTCGCTCGCGGGCTACCTGCAGGACGAAGGGATCGATACGGTGATCCTGGCCGGGCTCCACCTGCGTGCGTGCGTCCGCACGTCGGCGCTGGACGCCTATCAGCTCGGCCTGGATGTCCGGATCGCGGTGGATGCCGTGGCGGACGACGACCCGGTCCACGGGGCACTCACGCGGCAGTACCTCAGCGCGCGGGGGATTTCGTTTCCAACCGTGGCCGAGATCGAGGGCTGGTTCGGCTCGCCGCCGGTCGTTGCCGCGGAGGGTGCCGGCAGCATCTCCCAGCGACTGTCCCCGGTGCTGCCCGAGCCCCTGGATGCGCCCGCCGGGCCGACTGCCGAGGCCGGCCATGCCTCCCCCGGCGACTCCAGCGAGCTCCTCTGGCAAGTGCCGCTGGGCGGCGAGGCGGAGGTCCGGGCCGCGGTGAGCCTGGCGCGCGCCGCTGCGGAGAGCTGGTCGCGGACGCTGCCGCGGGAGCGGGTTGAGCTGGTGGAGCGACTGGCGAGCCGGGTGGAAGCGGAGAGCGAAGCGCTCGCCGTGCAGATCGCGCGGGAGACCGGCAAGCCGATCCGGCAGGCGCGCCTGGAAGTGCGGTACGCCGTGGGACTGCTCCGCGCCGCCCTGCCCTGGGCGCCCGACAGCGAGCCGGCGTCCCGGGGCGCCGGCTGGGCGGCCTATCGCCGGCCGCAAGGCGTGATCGCGGCGATTACGCCCTGGAATAACCCGCTGGCGATTCCGCTCGGCAAGCTCGCGCCGGCCCTGCTCTTTGGCAACACGGTGGTCTGGAAGCCGGCGATCCCCGGGGCCGGGATCGCGCAGCGGGTGTTCGAGCTGCTCGAGCCCTGTGGCTGCCCGCTGGGCGCGGTCACGCTGCTACAGGGAGACCACACCACCGCCGAGCGCCTCATCTCCGACCCGGGGATCGACGCGGTCACCCTCACCGGCTCCTCCGGCGCCGGGTATGCGGCCCAGGTCCTGTGCGCCCGCCGGCGCATTCCGCTGCAGGCGGAGCTGGGCGGCAACAACGGCGTCATCGTGTGGGGAGATGCTGACCTGGAGAAGACCGCCCGGATGCTGGCGATCGGCGCGTTCGGTTCGGCGGGACAGCGGTGTACGGCCGCCCGCCGGTTGATTGTGGATACAGCGTGCTTTGGCACGTTCCTTGAGCCATTCGTCACTGCTGTCCGAGCGCTGAAGTGGGGCGATCCGCTGGACGAGGCGACCGAGATCGGACCGGTGATCAGCCCGGCCTCCCGGCAGCGGATCGAGGAGCTGGTGGACCGGGCGCGCGCCGCGGGTGCGGAGGTGCTGGCGCCGCATGGGCCACGCCCCGAAGCGGTGGGCACCGGCTGCTATGTCCCGCCCACGATCGTGGTCTGCGGCGATCCGGTCGCGGAGATCGTGCAGGAGGAGACGTTCGGCCCGGTGGCGGTGATCCAGCGCGCCGGCGACTGGGACGAGGCGCTTGCCCTCTGCAACGGGGTCCGGCAGGGGCTGGTGGCGTCGCTCTTCTCCCGCTCCGAAAGCCGGCAGCAAGACTTCCTGGCGAAAGCGCAGGCCGGCATGCTCAAGATCAACGCCGCCC
>JAJFMS010000401.1 GCA_020696885.1 Armatimonadota bacterium
CCGGCGGACTACGATGAACCGGATACCCGCAACTATTGGGACACCCACCCGCTTAGCGGCGCGCTTTGCGGAGATGTCATTCAGCAAGAGTGGGACGCGATGACCGCGCACGAAAAGAACTGTTGGTACTGGCAGTATTGGAACACGCGCATCGAGCAGCAGTTCGCACGATTGCCGCCCGAGCGCACGCTGCTGGTGCGGCTGGAGGAGCTTCAGGAGCGGATCGCGGAGGTCCAGCAGTTCGTGGGTGTTACCCCGCTGCCCCTGGAGGTGCCCCGCAGCAACGCGGTGCGCCCGGAGGACCAGCATCGACTGAAGGCCTGGGAGCGCTGGACGAAGGACCAGCAGGCCGTCTTCGAGCGCCGCTGCGGTGCCGGGATGGACCGTTGGTATCCCGGCTGGCGCACCCCGGCTGGCACCGCGGCCGAAGCTCCCTGCCCGGTGCTGACGAGTGGAAAACCATCATGAGTCATCCGGCGGTCCGCGTGGAGGAGCTCGGCAAAGAATACGTCATCGGCTTCCGGCCGGAAAGCTATCGCACTCTCCGCGATACGATCTCGGCCGGCGTGTCCTCCCTCTTTCAGGGCTGGCGCGATCGCCCAAAGGCGGAGCCCGAGCGGTTCTGGGCGCTCAAGGACATCAGCTTCGACATCACTCCCGGCGAAGTGGTAGGCCTCATCGGCCGGAACGGCGCCGGCAAGAGCACGCTGCTCAAGGTCCTCTCTCGCATCACGGAGCCCACGCTGGGGCGCGTGCGGATCCGCGGGCGCGTGGCCTCCCTGCTGGAAGTGGGCACCGGCTTCCATGCCGAGTTGACCGGGCGTGAGAACGTCTACCTGAACGGCTCGATCCTCGGGATGAGTTGGCGTGAGATCGAGCGGAACTTCGACGAGATCGTGGCGTTCGCCGAGGTCGAGAAGTTTATTGACATGCCGGTGAAGCGGTACTCCAGCGGGATGTACCTCCGGCTGGCGTTCGCCGTGGCCGCCCACCTGGAACCGGAGATCCTGATCGTGGACGAGGTGCTGGCCGTGGGGGACTCCACGTTCCAGAACAAGTGCATGGGGAAGATGCAGCAGGTGGCCAAGCAGGGCCGCACCGTGCTGTTCGTAAGCCACAACATGGCGTCCGTCCGCGGTCTCTGCAACCGGTGCATCTGGGTCCACGGGGGACGGTTGGTGGACGATGGGGCGCCTGGGCCGGTGGTGGAGCGCTACCTCGCTTTCGGCGCCGAGGTGGCGCCCAGCGTGGATCTCACGGACCATCCGGGCCGCACCCCCGGCAGCCGCGGCCGCAGCCTGCGGCGGATCACCTTTCTGGACACGGATGGTCATCCGAATCCGGCTGTCCCGGTGGGCCAGCCGCTTTCCATCCAGTTGGACGTGCAGACGGAAGAACTGCTGCGGCGGCCTCGCGCCTATGTTTCCATCACGGCCTCAACAGGCGAGCGGCTGTTCGGGCTGGATTCCAATTTCCAGGAGGCCACGGTCCCTGCCGTGGATGGCGCCGGCTCGATCGTCTGCACCATCCCTTCGCTCCCGCTGCCGCCCGGCCGGTATACCGTTCACCTGGCGTTCGGTGACTATGCTCGGTTCGACGAGCAGATCGAGCACGCCGCTACGTTCGACGTGACCCCCGACGACTACTTCGGCGTCGGCCGGCTGCCTCCGGACCACTATGGACTCACTTATCAGCGCAGCGTCTGGACCTCGCCGAGCCCGGCCCAGCGCGTGGCGGAGCCGAAAGGCCTCCGGTTGGATGACGCGCCGACGTTCGGAGGCCGGTGATGGCACGGAACGCCACCGCGACACCGACCGAAGCCGCCCCACCTCCCGCTGAGGGTACGTCCGCGGCCGAGGGAGACCTGCGTCGGGAGACTTCCACGCCGGAGTTGGACCGAGCAGAGTTCGCCTGGTGGGAAAAGTTCGCTGAGGTGGAAGATAAGTACTGCTGGGTGCAGACGCCCGCAGTGCAGCGCATCATCCGCCAGGACTACGTCCGCCAGATCGCCCGGGCCGTGCCCAGCGGCGCGAACGTACTGGAGATCGGCTGCGGCACCGGCTGGCTGTCCCTACTGCTGGCGGAGGCCGGAGCGGGGACGGTTCACGGGGTGGAGTTCTCCGCCGCGCAGATCCGGCTTGCCCAGGAGGGCGCCGCTGCGGCAAAGCTGTCCGACAAGGTGCGGTTCCATCGCATCCAGAGCTCGCTCACGGAGCTGCTGAGCCTGCTGCCTGGTCTCAAGTTTGACGCCATGATCATCCACGGCGTGATCCACCACCTGACCAACGCCGAGATCCGCACCCTGATGGAGACGTTCTGTCAGGATCTGGCGGCCGAGGCGGCCCAGGTCTTCGTCATGGAGCCGGTTCGGTACCCCCGCCCCCCGCAGGGCGGCCAGCAGCGGCTGCTGGACCGGCTGGTAGACCGGCTGATCCTGCTCCCGATGGTGGGTCAGCGGAGCGGACTGCGGAAGCGGAGCGCTAAAGAGGCGGAGGTGCTGGAGCGCATCAGCCAGCGGTACACCGATCCACACTCCGCCGGCGGGCCGTCCCCCAAGGAGATTCCGTTCTCCCCCGGCGAGGTGGAAGCGCTGCTCCAACCGTATGTAACGATCCGCCGGAAGACGCCGGTGCTGCTCTTCAGCTACCACGTAGCCAAGAACCTGCTGCTCACCGAGCTCACTTACCCCGGACTGATGCGGGCCGTGATGCCTGCGTACCTGCGTCTGGCGCGAGGGATCGAGCGCGGGATGCTGGCGCGGAAGCAGCGCCCGTCCACCTTGCCGGTCTTCGAGCTGTTCGAGTGTGAGATCCGCCCCCCGGCGGTTGATGGTGGTTGAGCAGGTGCCGACGATAGTGTCTTGAGGGACTCTACTCCGGGGCGTCCGGCGGGCAAAAAAGATCTATGAAAGTTGTGATCCTCTGTGGTGGGCAGGGAACCCGTCTTCGGGAAGAGACCGAGGTGCGCCCCAAGCCGATGGTCGAGATCGGCGGGCGACCGATCTTGTGGCACCTGATGAAGCTCTATGCCCACCACGGGCTGAAAGAGTTCGTGCTCTGCCTCGGCTATAAAGCGCACATCATCAAGGACTTCTTCCTGAACTACGAGGCCCGCGTCAACGACTGCACGGTGCGCCTCGGCCGCGATAGTGGAATCGAGTTCCACAACGGCCATCCGGAAGAGGGCTGGTCCGTCACCCTGGCGGAGACCGGCCTCAACGCGATGACCGGTGCTCGCGTGCGGCGAGTGGCCCGCTACCTGAAGGGCGAGCCGTTCTGCCTCACCTACGGGGACGGACTGGGCGATGTGGACCTCCCCGGCCTACTGGCCTTCCATCGCAGTCACGGTCGGTTGGCAACGGTGACCGGGGTGCGGCCCGCCGGCCGGTTCGGGGAGCTGGTAGTGGACGGCACCCGGGTCAGCGACTTCTCGGAGAAGCCGCAGGTGACCGGCGGGTTCATCAACGGTGGGTTCTTCGTGTTCGAGCCGGAGTTCATCGAGCGTTACCTGAACGACCGCGAAGATCTGGTGCTCGAGAAGGAGCCGCTCCAGCAGGTGGCCGCGGACGGCGAGCTGATGATCTGGCCGCACCAGGGATTCTGGCAGCCGATGGATACCTTCCGCGAATGGAAGCTGCTGGAAGACCTCTGGAGCAGCGGCGAAGCGCCCTGGAAGGTGTGGGAGTAGGCCCGTACGGGCGGTGTTGGGTGTTCGGTGTTGGGAAGAGCGGTGTAGGGGCGTAGGGGCGTAGCATCGGCCCCACGGTCGATAGGATCAGGATGCTTCGCCCTGGGTGAAGGGGACGCGTGAGTACTGACGACTATACCGGGGAGCTGCGGATTCCGGATGGGGCTACCGCGCGGGATTGGGCTGAGGTGTCCCGCGCGTGGGTGGCGGAGACCGGATTCCAACCGCCCTCCGGTTGCCGCGTGGTCCACGATTGTATTCTTCCTCCCGAGGCGTCCGCGGCGGCGGTGCTAACTAAGACGGGGCCGGCGCCGGTGGTGGTGCTGACCGGGATGCACCGGTCAGGGACCTCGCTGTTTGCGCGGTACCTGATGGCCTCCGGCGTGGAGCTGGGCGAGGCGCTGATCGGCCCGCTGCCTAGCAATCCCTACGGGCACTTTGAGGACCTCGCGTTCGTGGAGCTGCACGAGCGGGCGCTGGCGCGCTCCTGGAAGCACCCGCGCTTCAGTGAGAAAGAGCGCGGCGCGGCGCGGCAGTTGGTGGCGGAGCGGCGAGCACGGGGTATCCCATGGGGCTGGAAAGACCCGCGCACCTGCTTCTTTCTCTCCCAGTGGGCGGAGCTGCTCCCGGAGGCGGTGTTCGTGCTCCTGTTTCGCGAGCCGCTGCAGGTGGTTGACTCGATGTGCCGGCGCAAAGAGCAAGACACGAACCGTGCGGACGTGAACAGCGGGGCGCTGGGGAGCTGGATCGGACATAATCGGGAGTTGCTGCGGTTCCACCGGGAGCACCCGGCGCGGTCGCTGCTGGTGAGTGTGGAGCGCGCGGTGCGGAATCCGGCCGGGCTGGCGCAGGCGCTGCGTGAGCGGACCGGCTTTCCCTTTGAAGAAGAGCGGTTCCGAGCCTGCTACGACGCGGAGATTCTCCACACGCGGAAGGTAACGAACCGCCCGGTCTCCTGGCGTCTGCGCATTCAAGCGGGGTTGCTGCACCGGGCCCTGGAGCGAGCAAGCGTAGTGTAGGGGCTCGGGCCCGTCCTGGTTTTTTTGAGTGGGCACCGCTACCGATCCGAGCACCGGCTATTAAGGTCCTAGGAGTGTTGGAGTAATGGAGTGCTGGA
>JAJFMS010000402.1 GCA_020696885.1 Armatimonadota bacterium
CCGGGGGCGAGAAGCGGGAGAGGCCCTTGCCGCAGAGGTAGAGCTTTCCGGGGTTCCCCGGGTCGTTGATCTTGACGCCGGCTTCCTGGAGGTCGTCCAGGAGCGCGATCACCTCCAGGCCGAACAGCGGGTAGATCCCGGCGGCGCGGGCGCGCTCGCTGAATTCGCCGTAGACGGTGTAGTCGTAGTAGTTGCTCGCTCCCAGCACCCCGATGCCCTGGTCGCGGGCCAGGTCCACTGCCTGGGCTACCGTGTCGAAGGCGGAGAAGTTCGGCGGCAGGTGGATGTGGGCGTTGACTTTGGGCAGGCGCATCGTGAGTATTCGTAGCTGCGGCGGGCGCGGCGCGAGGGATCGGGTCGCCGCCAGGTTCCAGGCGACCTTCTAATGATACTTCCCTCTCTGCCGCACCGGTCGCACCGTATTCGGCGGGTCCGCCAAATGAAGCCCTGTGCGGCGAGGTTCATCGCGAAGAATGTCTCCACCCCTCGGGCATACGCGGTCAGGTGGATCGATGCCCGTAAGGCATAAGGGAGAAGCGCGCCGGGAATGGTGTGCTTACGCATTTTACCGATTACTCGTTACGGACACGTGCGTTATGCTTCTGCTGTGAACCCGCTGCGCCGCGGACAGGCCCGAAGGAACCGGCCCGAAGGAAAGAACCCGATGACCCCTCGCTCGACCCTACTCACGCTGCTTTGCCTTACCGGAGCCGTTGCCGCCTCCGCCGGACCGCAGACGGCGGCCGGGTGGAAGGTCCACGACATGGCCCGCCCCCGGCCGCCGGTGGTCACGCCGCCGGCGCAGACCCTGCCGGTGCCGCCGCCTTCGGACGCCGTGGTGCTGTTCGACGGCAAGGGGCTGGCGGAGTTCACCGGAATGGACGGTAAGCGCGCTGCGTGGAAGGTCGAGAACGGCGTGTTGACCGTGGCGCCGGGGACGGGCGCGCTGGTCTCCCGGAAGGCGTTTGGCGACGTGCAGGTCCACATGGAGTGGGCCTCGCCGGCGCCGGCTACCGGCAAGAGCCAGGGCCGCGGGAACAGCGGCATCCACCTGATGGGCCTCTACGAGGTGCAGGTGCTCGACTCGTATCGCGCCGAGACCTATGCGGACGGCCAGGCAGCGGCGATCTACGGGCAGTATCCCCCGCTGGTGAACGCCTGCCGGCCGCCGGGAGAGTGGCAAAGCTACGACATCACGTTCCGGCGCCCCCGTTTCGACTCCAGCGGCAAGGTGCTGCAGCCGGCCCGCGTGAGCGTGATCCACAACGGCATCCTGGTGCAGGACAACGTGGAGATCCTCGGACCGACCATCTGGCTCCACTACCAGCCGTACCGGTCGCACGCGGACCGGCTGCCGTTCTCGCTGCAGGAGCACGGGCACCCGGTGCGCTACCGCAACATCTGGGTCCGCGAGCTCACGGAGACCACGCCGGTGAACATCGCCCTGGAGCCGCGGGCGAAGCTCAAAGGCATCCAGGCGAAGCGATACGTCGGCACCTACCGCGCCCAGATGGGCGGCGGGGAGGTGGATCTCCTCGTGCGGCAGGAAGGCGGCCGGTTCTATTTCGACATCCCGTTCCGGGGCCAGTCGTTCGAGCTGGTGCCCCACTCCCCCCGCGACTTCTCGCTGCGGACCACGGATGCCCACCTGCTTTTCGACCTGGACGCGAGCGGTAATGCCACCGGCTTCGGCCTCAGCGTGGCGGGAGACATCTCCCTGGGGGCAAAGCGGAAGCCGTAGGCCCGGCGGCGGCCAGTGGCCAACTCCCCCTACGCATAAGGCGCTTCGGAGCCAGTAAGCGCTTCCGGCTGATTGCCAGCAATCCTGCTGTCAGGCGGGTGGTCGATTGGTCCGCGCTTGCCCTGCAGAAGGTCGGCCTGACAGCCGGACTCTTGGTAAACTAGCGTCGAGTGCGCAAAAGGGCGGCAACGGATTTCATCGCCTCGCCCTCTCCTATCCCCCTCTCCGTGTCTCTGTGTCTCCGTGGTGAACCCGAATAGCGAGGGTAGCGTAGACCCACGCGGGCACGTGGAGAGGGTGATCGGGACCAGTCACGTCGGGTGGCCAGGCACCTCCGGCACGCAGCAGGCGCTCCAACTCGGCGAGGAACGCGGACGGCTTCTCTTGTTGGGAGATGAGTTCCCAGAAGTGCTCCCACCGGCGCCCTTCGCGGCGGACCAGGGCGATCGCAAGCGACTGCTGCGCCGCCGCGCCCAGTTGCCGGCCGTGTAGCACGTAGCGGGTGGCGTTCCAGCGCGCCGGCTCGTCGGCCTGCAGCTCCCCGGCAAGGAACGCTTCGGCTACCGGGCCAAGCGGGCCGTCCAGCAGCCTCCCGGCGGCGATTTCGCGCACGCCCCGCGGGCCTTCCTCCATCAGGTGTCGCAGACCGGCTTCGGCCTCCGGGCGGTGCCGGGTCGTCAGGAGCGCCTCGAGGACGGTACTGCGCAGGTCGAGGTCCGGTGCCCCGATGCAGGACAACACGGCCGCTTCCGCCGCTTCCTGGTAGCCTCTCTCCTTGAGCACATTGGCAGTGTGCCAGCGCGTCTTGAAGTCATCCGCCACGAGCAGCGGGACGAGCAGCCCCAAGCCGGCTTCGTCCAGCTCCTGATGCTGCAACTCGAGTAACGCGTTGTGGTGCACGTACTCGTGCTCGCCCACTGCGAGCTCAAGGAGTGCGGCGAGGGCGCGGCGGTGGTAGCGAGTGCCGAGGAGTTTCACGGCGGCGTCGTAGCGGATCTCCGGGTCGGGGGAGCACAGTTCGTCCGCCGCCAGGGCGTTCTCCGCAGTGTGTGCCCGCGGGGACTCTCGCAGAGCGTTCAGGGCCCAGGTTCGCCGCAGCGGCTCGCCCGAGGCAGCTTCGAGGAGCAGCGCCGCCTCGGCGGCGGGCCATGCTTCCGTAGCGAGCAGCTTCGTTGCGATTGCGACGCGCCATCCGAAGTTCGCAAGGGAAGTCATGAACGCCACCAGAGTCTCCATTGCGGCGTCGCGAAAAGGCGAGGCGAGGAGCCGGTAGGCCGCGCCGTCGCGAACGCGCGGATCGTCGGAGTGGAGCAAGCCGCAGAAGAGGTGGTCGTCCGGGCCGCCCAGCGCTTCGAGCAATTCGGCGGCAGCGAGGGCGACGCGATCCCGCGATCCGGTGGCCCGGTCGCGCAGCGCGGTTAGCACGGGCCTCCGGCATTCGTTGGTGAGTAGCCCCTGGAGCAGGTCGGTCGGGATGGCGAAGCCGTTGACGGCACGGAGTTGGACCATCTGCTCCAGCGCTTCCAGGTCGCCCTCCGTGAGCGCCGGAGCCGCCACCAGCCACGCGCTGCCGTGCCGCTGGGAGAGCGCCCGCAGTGTCGCCATGCTGCCCTCGACCCGAGCGAGGGCCAGCCACTCGGCGAGGCGGGTGCGGTCATTTCCGGACAGGCGCTCCATCGCCCGCTGGAACGGGCCCTCGATCTCCGTCCAGCTCACCTGAGCGGGCACACACCGCTGAAGATGGGCGAGCGCCTCCGGGGTTGTCGGCAGGCTGCCGGAGGCGATTACCTCCAGCAGCCCCAGCACCACGGCCCGCATCGCGCCGGGGTCCGGCGCCGGATCGGCGGCCAGCCGCTCGGCCGTCTGGAACAAACCGAGGTGGAGGAGCGATTCATACGGCAGGGACATGGGAGCTGCGAGCGACGAGGTTCGAAGTGCGAATGCGGCACGGATCAACGGCCAGGAGGCGTTCCGAGCCCGGTAGGAGATACCTCGCAATGGACACGTACGCCGCACAGAGGTAGGTACCGGCTCGGCATGACCGCTTGGGAGATCGGGGCGGAGCCCGATGCGGCCGACGTCGCACCTTATCCGAACACCGAACACCGAACACCGCACGCAGCGCTTGCTATTTCTTCGGCAGTTCCTTTAGCAGCTCTCCGACGGCGCGCTCGAGCTGGGGGTCGCGGCCCGCGAGGTAGTCTGCGGGGGAGATCTCCACGTAGATGTCCGGCGGCACGCCCCAGTTCTCCAGGTTACGGCCGTCCAGCGTCTGCCAGGCGGTCTGGGGCACGCGGAAGCGGGTCTGGCCGTCCAGCAGCACCTGGTCGCTGGTGCCGATGACGCCGCCGCCGGTGGGCACGCCCACGATCTTGCCGAGCCCGTTGGCGCGGAAGCCGTTGGGGAAGATCTCCGCGTCGCTGAACGAGGAGCCGTTGATCAGCAGCACCATCCGCCGGGTGTAAGCGCCGAACGGCTGGGTCATCTTGAGCCCGCCGCGGGGCGTCTCGTAGGCGTGGACCTTCTTGGTGAGCAGCGCGAACAGCTCGTCGTGGATCCGGCCGCCGCCGTTGTTGCGCACGTCCACCACCATCCCATCGCGGTCGAACGCCTCGGTGACCAGCTCGCGCTGGAACCGCTCCAGCGAGGGGTCGTCCATCGACTTGATGTGGAGGTAAGCCAGCCGCCCCTTCGAGAGGCGGTCCACCTCGTCCCGGTTGCGCTGCACCCAATGGTCGTACAGCAGGTTCGACGCAGCGCCGGAAGGGATCAGCGGGAGTCTGATGGTCCGGGCGCCGTTCCGGTCCGGCAAGGAGTTGACCTGCACGTCCACGGTCCGTCCTCCCTGACCCCCGAGGAACTTCACGAACGCCTCCGTGGGGGCGGCTTCCTGGCCGGACACGGACAGCACATATTCGCCGGGCCGGATCCGGGACTCCGGCCGGTCCGCCGGCCCATCGTGCATCACGCCCGTGACCCGCAGCCCGCTCCCCGGGCCGTTCCGGTTCCAGTCGAACCAGACTCCTAGTGAAGCGGTCTCCGAGCGGTTTCCGCCGCCG
>JAJFMS010000403.1 GCA_020696885.1 Armatimonadota bacterium
GACCCGCCCCGGGAGTCCCGCGTGCTGACGCGTAAGTCTCCCACCACGGGCACCGTTGCTGGGGGCGGCGGAGTCGGCGGAGGCGGCGGCTAAGCACCACGAACGTGTCGGTGCGCGTGGACGATTCGACCGCACCCGCGGGAGTGATGCTTCCTTCAGCCTTACCCCCCTGGATGGAGGTGCCGAGCTGTGGACGATACTGGGCGGCCGGTCCAACTTTCCACGCGATGCGGGGGACGGGAACGTGCGGACCCGACGCGTGGTGCTGCGTAGGGGCGCTCGCCGTGGTTGCCCTCGCCAGGCCGACCTCCTGGCGCTGGCAAAGCGGCACCCACCGTTTGGAAGCGGTACGGCTTTGCGGGCGCCCGCACCGTCGTCGTTTGCAGGGCAACTACGGCGGCCACGGCGGATGCCCCTACCAGACAACGGCCTTGAGCCCATCTCTATTTCGCGGTCGCACCCGGCTAATCCAGCCTGATCCCGGAGTAGCGGTGAAGAGAAACCGTAGCACAGCGGTCCCCGCTATGCTAACGCCGCTAATTCTCCAAACGACCACCGGCACCGCCTTCGGGGACGAAAGCCTAGGGCTGGATAAGACTGAACGAATTGGTGCGGAATTGGAACCGGTGCCGCTGCGCTGGTCGTAGCCCTCTCCGAAACCCGAGCGGTTCCAGAACCGGGCATTCCGGGTACGGATTCAGCACTATGACGATCCAGCTACTTCCAGAGAACCTCATCTCGGCAGATACCCGGCGGCTGCGATGCTCCGCGCCACAGCCCAGGGGCGAGCGGCGCATGGAGGCCGCGGACAGTCCGGCGCTGCCGCTCTGGCTCACCGCGTCCGAAGCCGAGTTGCTCCTGGAACTGTGCGCCCACTCGCGCGTGTCGGCCGGCGAGCGGGAGGAAGAGCTGTTCACCAAGCTCGGCGACCTGATGCGGGGGTTCCGGTAGATGGAGTAATGGAGTGTTGGAGTAGTGGAGTGATGGGCTGTCGGTGCGGCCTTACGGCCTCGATTTACCAACACGCCACTACTCCATCCGCTTAGCCGGCCGTGAAGCGATCTTCCGCCGGAGTGGCCCCGGCCTCTCGACTGACGCCCCGCCCCTGGTTTGCGGCCAGGTGGCGGAGGATCTGGTAGAGGGTGGTCACCCCCTCGCTCGCACCGGCGCGCTCCGCCAACTCCGCGGCGGTCAGCGACGTCCCCGCTTCGCGCAACTCCGCCAGCGCACGCACCTGGAGCTTGATCACCTCGCCTGCGGCCTTCTTGCCGCCCTCCACGCCGGGCTGGTGGTAGGCGTTGATCCCGATCATCGCGGCGTAGAGCCCCACCGCCCGCTCGAACAGCGCGATCAGGCGCCCGAGCGCGGCTGCATCCAGGTGGTCCAGCGTGATCGTGAGCGATTCCCGGCCATTGTCCGCCAGCGCGCGCCGGGTGCCCTGCAGGAACCCGTGCAGGTAGTCGCCGGAGGTGATCCCGGGCTCCTCCACCACGAGGCCGCTTCCCCCATCGGTGAGCACTTCCACGAAGGTAACAAAGAAGTTGTTGGCGCCCTCGCGGAGCTGCTGGACATAGGCGTGCTGGTCCGTGCTGCCCTTGTTGCCATAAACCACGATGCCCTGGTTCACCGGCTGGCCTTCGAGGTCCAGCTCCTTCCCCAGGGACTCCATCACCAACTGCTGCAGGTACTTGGCGAACAGGCCGAGCCGGTCCTTGTACGGGAGCACGACCATATCCTTGACGCCGGAGCCACCGCCCGCGTGATACCACATCAGCGCCAGCAGCGCCGCGGGATTCCGGCCGGGCTCCGCCACCCGCGTGGCCTCATCCATCTCTCGGGCTCCGCGCAGGAAGCCCTGGATGTCGTAACCAAGCAGCGCCGCGGGGAGCAGGCCCACCGCGGAGAAGACCGAGGTGCGGCCGCCGACCCAGTCCCACATCGGGAAGCGGGTGATCCACCCCTGAGCTTCCGCATGCCGGTCCAGCTCGCTGCCGGCGCCGGTGATGGCGGCGGCATGGGCCGCGAAGTCCAGCCCGGCGGCGCTGTAACGGGCCTCCGCTTCCAGCATCCCGTTCCGCGTCTCCTTGGTCCCGCCGGACTTGGACGCTACCACCGTGAGGGTGGCGGAGAGCGCGTCACCGATCTGGTCGAACACCCGCGCGATGCCGTCCGGATCCGTGTTGTCCAGGAAGTAGATCTGCAGTGGCTGGCCGGCGGTGCCGAGCGCGTCCGCCACCAACTGGGGTCCGAGCGCCGAGCCGCCGATGCCCACGAGCAGCAGGTTCCGGAACCGGCCGCTTGGCGGCGCGATCTCGCCGGAGTGGACCTTCGCCGCGAACGTCTCTACCGCCTCGATTGCGGCCTCGATCTCCTGTCGCTGCTCCGCGGAGGGAGCGAGCTCCGGCGCGCGCAGCCAGTAGTGACCCACCTGCCGCTTCTCGTCCGGGTTCGAGATCGCTCCGGATTCCAGCGCCGCCATGTCTCGGAGGGCTGCCTGGGCTCGCGCCGTCTCCCGCTCGAAGAAGTCCGGCGGAAAACCCATCTGGCTGATGTCCAGGCAGAGGCCCAACCGCTCGTTCTGGTACAGGTATTGCTGGTAACGCTTCCAAAGATCCGCCATCGAACTCTCCTTGTCCCGCGCGGGTGCCGCATCATACGTATCGCGAACGAGCCTGATCGTCATTCGTCAGTTATTGGATAATTCACCCTGCCCGGAGCTGCGATGGGAGCGCCGAACCTCCGACGCTCTAAGTACACCGCTTCGCTGGGTCCTCGCCGCCTGTTTGGTGCGCCACCAACCCCTACAGGCGGCCTCGCCTTTCCCGACGAATCTGGCATAATGTGAGCAGGGTTTCTTCCTGCTCACCCGCGGGGGCCACCCGGACCATCGATTGCAAGCTCCGGCCAATTGAAACGATTCGAGCTGCCATGCCTCACCGCCTGCTTAAAGCATTTGGTATCAAGTCCGCTCCGGATGCTACGGTTGAGCAGGCCAAAGCCGCGCCGCCGGTCGCCGCCGGCAACGCCGCGCCGCCCCTGATCACCTCCGACCAGGCCGTGGCTGCGCTGGACCTCGCCCAGGAGCTGCTGCGGGGCGTGGAGCACTTCGTGCTTTCAACTCCAGACCTCGACACCCCGGGGTTCCTGGAGCGCCTGCGCCGGACCGCTGCCGGGCTCCGGGCCGGCGTAGACACCGAATCACTCGAAGGCCAGCGCCGGTGGGCCGCGGAATCGCTGAGCGCCTTCGGGCAGCTCCAGCGGCGTTACCTCTCGGAGCGGGAATCGGAGCTCTGGCGGCTGCTCAACCTCTACCAGGACCACCAGAAGGTGGACAGCGCCTCCAACAAGCAGTTCCACGAGGCGATCCGGGGCACGCACGAGCGGATGGGCAACATCGTGCGGCTGGACGACCTCCGGCAGGTGCGGGAGCGCCTGGAGTCGGAGATCATCCGCGCCACGACCCTTCTGGACCAGAAAGTAAAGGCCGATGAGGACCGTGCAGCAGCTCTGGGCACCCAGGTGATGCAGCTCGAGGCCGCGCTGGTGGCGGCCCGGCACGAAGCGATGCGGGACGCGATGACCGGCGTCTACCACCGCGGCGGGTTCGAGGGGCAGCTCGAAGCGATGCTCCAATCCCCGGTGGCCTGCTCACTGGCGATGATCGACGTGGACAACTTCAAGGGGATCAACGATACCCTGGGGCACCTCGTGGGCGATCATGTCCTCAAGCTGGCGGTGCAGCTCCTCGGCAAGATCGCTCGGCCTGGCGACGTGCTCGGACGGTTCGGCGGCGACGAGTTCTGCCTGTTGGCGCCGGGCACCCCGCCCAACCGCCTGGCAGAGCGGTTCGATCAGGTAGCGCCCGCGCGCACCCTGAACATGAAGTTCGATGAGCGCCTCTGCTCCGTGAAGCTCTCCTTCAGCGTCGGCGTGGCCGGCTCCGTGAAGGGGGATACCGCCCGCACCTTGATGCAACGGGCGGACGAAGCCCTCTACGAAGCGAAACGGGGCGGCAAGGCCCGCGTCGCGACGGCGGCGCCCGCCCAGGCCGCCATCGCGTAAGGCTTCCGCCTACTGACGGCTCATCTGGTAGCCTATCGGCTTCTCACAAGTAGCTCCGAGTCATGAGACCACCTGACCGGTGCCGCCGGCGATCGGTAACACACTGCGCCATCACCGAGGCGCGCCGCGTCGGATTCCGAGCTATGCCCATTATCCGGTGGAGTGCTCCTCACGCCCGCCGGTTCGCGTCATGCCTATTGTGGCGTGTATCGGCGGGAGTCGCCTGCGTGGCCTTCTCCGCCACTGCTCCAGCGGATTCGGTCAAGCCTGACGAACGGTTATCCACTAGAGTATTCAACAGCCAGGATTTCTCGATGTCTGGCGAGGAACTCGCAGACTACCTTGGGAGGCTCACCGAGTCGACGAAAGTAGAGCATCGAGCAAAGTCCCCGTTCGATAGGAACCCTGTGATCGCCCTGAGTGCAGACGGGACCGTAGGAAAACTCCAGCGCCTACTGGCCCGTACCTATCATCTGACCTGGGTCCGATCGTCAACTGAAGCCCCAACCTATGCGCTTCTGCTTTCAAAAGCGGATCGCCAGCTTAGAGCGGATACTCGAGCCGGTGTGATCCGAAAGGGGCGCGCGCTGATGAGCGAGCGTCTCGAGCGAGTGCGGAAGATGGCGCTACTCGATCCCGAACAACTCCGTCGGGTCGCTGCGCAGGGAGACCCAAAGGCCCGGAATCTTCTGCATCCGAGAACCGGCGCCATGGCACGCCTGGTTTTCCAGCTACC
>JAJFMS010000404.1 GCA_020696885.1 Armatimonadota bacterium
CAGACCCGGATTCTTCAGCCCGATGAAGTAGGCGGTGATCCGGTTATCCGGCTCGCCGTTCGCCACCGGACGCAGCTCTACCGGCGACCCCGCGTGTCCGGGCCGCAGGCAGAAGTCCTGGGCTACCGCGTCGTAGTTAAGCCCGGTGCCGCCGCCCGGATCGATGTCCTGGGGCGTCAGGAAGTGGTTGTTCCGCGTGTCGTAGTACTGCATCCGCGGCAGGCGCATGGCGATGACGCCGCCCCGCACCACGTACTTCTCCGGCGAAGCTCCAGCAGCGGGCCGCGGGCGATTGCGGGCGAAGGTCCAGGAGTTGTAGCCCCACAGGCTGATGTCGCGCGGCTCATAGACTTGCGTAGCGATCGACAGATCCTTCACGATGCGGCGCATGGCGTTGCGGACGGCATCCTGGGACTTGACGGTGGCGTTGGCGCGCGCCGTCATATCCAGCGCCCGGGAAAGCGGCACGAAGAGTAGCGCCATCAGCACCGCCGTGATGGCGATGACCACCAGCATCTCGGTGAGGGTGAACCCTCGCCGGGTGAACCGGGAATTACGCCTGGGCACGGCTTCCACCTGTTGCTTCTTGTTCATGACTACCGGGACTCCGTGCGGGTCAGGATGGTCGCGCGCTGGCGGTGCCGCCACCGGTTTCCGTCCTTCCATACCACGTGGGTGTGCACCGAAGCTCCGCGGACGCCGGTGATCATCACGCTCCCGGGAACCACGTCCGGATCGCCGGCGGCATCCCCGCCGGGTTTGGCGGCGTCTACGTCCCCGTGCGCCACGCGCAGCCACCAGAGCCGGTTATAAGGGGCCGCCAGGCCGGACGGAGCGGCGGGCGTGCCGGGCATTGAGACCTGGTGCATCTCACCGAGCACCTGTCGCAGTTCCGGTTGAGACGGGCTGGCCGGGTTCTGCCACAGATAGCGGTAGTCGACCGCCAACGTTTTCTCCCCCTCCATCGGAGGGAGGAGCAGATAGCCCGCGTTGTAAGGGAAGTACTCCCGCTGCTGGATGAGCGCGAGGTTCGTCTGAAGGTAGTAGCGGTTATACGGCTTCACCGTAGCCACGCCCATGTCGTTGTAGGCCCGGAAGAACACGCGGATCCGGCGGCCTGCGGGATCGATCGGCTGCTGGGGGAGGCCGCTCTGGAGCCCGAACGGGGGCATCCAGCCGATGGGGGTACCGCCGGAGGATCGGCCGGCGAACTTCCAGAGGTGGATGATTCCGGCGTCGTAGTCGATCTCACCGTTGACGTTGTTCCCGCCCTTCTGGAGGGTGGTGCTCTCGAGCTGATATCCGGTTTCCAGATCGACGATTACGAGATCGATGTTGGGCGTGCCCACGCGACCTGGCGTATCCGGGTAGTAGCGCTGGAGCCCCTGGTATTCGTAGGTGTTGTTGGTGATCGGCTGGCCGGATACGAAGTTGATGGTAGCTTCGGTCTCCCCGAGCTTCTTGATCGCGTTCGTCGTCAGCTTGATGACGTAGGTCTCGTCGCCGGTAAACGTTCCGCCCGCCGCGCCGTTGAGCAGGCTGCCGTCCGGATCCACCGGCACGGTGGTGACGTTGGTATCCTCGTGGAGGATGTGCCAATCATCCACGTCGTAGTCGATCTGCGCGGTCAGACCACGGCCCTGCTGCTTGGGCAGCGGCACGGTGGCGGCGTTCGGGTTCAAGCCCAGCAGACCGAATACGCCGTCGTACACCTTGAACTCGTACGGCTCGGTGGGGCTGAACGCCTGCGCCACCGGAATCTCCACAAAGCGCCGGTAGATGAACTCCGTGCCCTGGTCCAGGATGGCCGCCGAGGGGACCGGGGTGTAGTTGCAGCCGTAGTTCGGGGTGAGCGTGGCCTTGAGATCGAAGGTGATCTGGCGGGGCGCGCTGCCGTCCGCGTCCAGGTAGAAGCAATTGTCCTGGATGCCTTCCCGCTCCACGCTGGGACCGCCGCGATAGCGCAGGTCGATCTTGAACAGCCGCACGGAGTTCGTGGAGACGAAATACAGGCGGGCGTGGTCGTAGTCGATGCCGTAACCGAAGTCGCCCAGCTCGAACAGCTCCTGCCAGTTTTCCGGCGTCGGCGTGTCCTCGAATACCACCCGGCGGAGCGCAGTGCCGGAGTAGGCGCTAATACCGAGGCTGGCGGGAACCGTGGCGCTCGGGGGCGTCGCGGTGCTGGAGTAGATCGGACCGAAGAGCGGCCGGTACATCGAGGCCCGCTCGCCGTTCGGGGCGTTCACCGGCGGCGGCACCAGGAAGTGCTCCCCGATGACCCGCCGCGACTGGTTGATGTTGGAGAACCGCTCGTCCTCCACCTGAGTGCCGCTGATATTGAAGTGACGGAACGCAGTCAGGTAGTCCTGCGGCGTGATGCTCGACCGGATCGCGCCGGTATTCGGATCGATCCCCACGATGGCGTCCGGTACGTTTTCCCGGTGCTGGAGGAGGTTTTCCTCGGTCTGCTTCATCAGCCCGACGGCCTGAGTAGCGTTTGCCGTGAAGCCCAGGCTGGCGAACCCCTCGGGGAAGAGCCGGGCCATCGCCGCGAAGCCGACGATCAGCACCACCAGCACCACCAGGACTTCGACCAGCGAAACGCCGCGCCGGCGCACCCAGCGTCCCTTGCGGTTTGCGGTTGTCCTCACCGGATTTGCCATCATTGGTATCTAACTCGTGCGAGAGAGCATCCTGGCGACGGGTGCGAGGCTGCCTGACTGCTAATGGAAGCGGTGGCCCCCTGGCCTGGGGAAGCGAGTGCGGCTAGGGCTTGGGCGAAACGAGCCACGGATAGCCGCCGTCCGCGCCGGGCCAGCCGCTGAGCTTGGCCGCGTCGATCTTCTGGACGCGCCCGCTGAGGAACGCCACCAGGCCGAGACGGTTGGCGGCAGGGTTGCCGGCGGCGTCCATGTCGGTGTGGTAGATGCACCAGCTCACCACGGTGCTGTCCGGCGGCTCCTTGTAAACGAGCTGGCGCGGGTTATCCGTAATGCCGGGGCCGCCCACACTCCACTTGCGGTGGTAGTGGAGCTCGCGGAGGCCGGACTTGTCCTTGTTCGGGCGGTACTGGAAGTCGTAGCTGCTGAACTCGAACAGCCCGTAAGGGGCCACCAGCCCGGTGGCGGGGTCCACGCCCTGGACGGGGCTGCCGGTCATCGGATCCACCACGGAGACCACGGCGCGATCGTTCATCCTGGCCGGAGACTCCGGACAGTTGAAGACCTTCTCGTCCTTCACGTAGTCCGGGAAGAGCCGGGAGCCGGCGCCGCTGCCGTAGTCGATGCCGTAGAGGGCGTCCGGATAGACACGCCAGTCGTCCTTGTACATCCGCATCGCCTGGATGATCGAGTGCATGTTGGACATGCAGGCACCCTCGCGCGCGTTCTTCCGGACGGTTGCCATCACTGGAAACAGGATGGCAGACAGCAGCGCGATGATGGCGATCACCGCCAGCAGCTCGATCAAGGTGAAGCCGCGTAAGTGGCGGCGGTTCAGGGCGAAGGGGTTCATCCGGCTTTCTCCGTTCTCTTTCGAAGACGGCCCAGCATCGCGGTTTGTTCCTGACAAGCCCGCATCTGTCAACATCTCCGCAATCTGGCTCGCGATCCGCTACCATCGCCTCGGGCGACAATCAGGATGGTGCTGAATGTCAGGCATCTCGCCATCCCGGCCGCGCTGCACTTTCGCCTCTACGGCGCTATCTGCCACGGCTGCTTGCCGTCCGGCCCCGGCCAACCGGTCATCGTCTTGGCTTCCACTACCTTGGTCCGCCCGCTCAGGAACAGCACCAGCGCCTTGGAGCCGTCCTTCGGCACACCGGCACCATCGTAGGAGGCATGGTTAAGACACCAGGTGACCACGGTGTCGGCCGGCGGGTCCTTGCGGATCAGCTGCCGCGGGTCCGTCCCGATCCCCTGGTTCGCACCGGTCCAGGCACGGTTGTAGTGCACCTCGGGCTGCCCGGTGGGGTTGTTGGGCACGTAGCCGAAGTCATAGCTGTCGCGGGCCGGGAACGAGAGTGTGCGGCCCATGGTGTCCGTCATCGGGTTGCCGGCGGCACGGTTCACCGGCGCGACGAGGCTGTCGTTATTACGATTCTGTGGCAGCATGCTCGGGCAACTAAAGGTTTCGGTGTCCTTGACGTACTCCTGGCTGCCCAGCTTGAGCACGATCGGCCCACCGTTATAGGAGACGCCGTAGAGCGCGTCCGGATACTGCCGCCAGTCGTTCTTGTACATCGTGAGCGCCTGGTGAATCGACTTCATGTTCTCCATACACTTCGCGCGGCGTCCGGACTCCTGGACACTGGCGAAAACCGGGAACAGGATGGCGACCAGCAGCGCGATGATGGCGATGACCACCAGCAGCTCGATCAGCGTGAAGCCGTGGCGCGACGCGTGAGTTCGACGAGCGAGCAAGGACATGGAATCTCTCCGACAGGATTGCTCTTTAGCAGACGCGCGAACACCCGCCCGTGTTCTGTCGACTTGGGCGGGATGGGAAGCACTACCCTCGGGCGACCCGTCGCAGCGGAAGCGATCGAGCCGGCCCCTTGCTTTAGGTTCAACGCGTGGCCCGGTTTAGACCTCTCCGGCCGCGGCGACTTTCGAGGCTGCCGCGGTGGAAATCAGTCCCAGCCCAGTCGGGCCACGTCTTGCGGGGACATGCCGAGCTGACTCACCGAGTACCAGGTGATAATGGCCCGCCCGAAGAAGATCGCGACGAAGGTACCGACCACCAGATAGGGGCCGAACGGAATGAACCGCGGCCCCGGATCGCCCTCGAAGAACTCGT
>JAJFMS010001191.1:0-1158 GCA_020696885.1 Armatimonadota bacterium
CCCGCGCTGCAGCGCTCCGGCTCCTCGTTCAACGCGCTCACCAGAATCGGCCGCCAGAACCGCTCGATCGCCCGGTGTGTCTGGCGGGTGGCCCGGAGCCAGTCCATCATCGGCCGGTCCGGCTTGGGGCCGGTGGAGCGGAGCATGCCCATCAGGGCGTTCGCCACCGCCCACTTGTCTCGCGGGTCCAGGAATCGCAGCCGGAAGAACGACGGCATCAGGTGGAACGGTGCCGGCAAGCGACTCCCACCCAGCACGGAGCGCCGTCCGTTCGGCTCCTGGAAGGTGAGGCGGTCGATCCAGCGGATGCGGTCCTGCACGCCCGCCTGGCCGTAGAACTGCCAGAGGTTGGTGCAGCAGCGCATCAGGATGTGCTGGCAGTTGTCGACCGTCTCCCCGGTGTCCTGCGCGTCGTAGGACGACGCGCGGCCGCCCGGAATCGACTTCCGCTCCAGCACGCGCACCGAGAAGCCGCGGGCCGCCAGTGCCGAGGCCGCGGAGAGCCCCGCCAGACCTGCCCCGATCACCACTACGCGCCTGATAACGTTTCTCCCCGGACCCGTTTGGCCTGCCACCAGGCTTCGGAAGCGATCATCAGCTTGCGCCAGGTGGACACCCGGGCGCGCTGCCGGAATACGTCGTAGTTCTGCGCGACGATGCGATCCAGGATTCCGCCGTAGATCTTCCGCATCGCCACCAGGCAGGGCCGGCTGTCCGCGTCGATCATCTCCACCAGGGGCGCGGCGCGGTCGTAATACTCGCGGGCGCGGTCCACCTCGAAGCGCATTAAGGCGTGGAACGCATCGGATTCCCTGCCTGCGAGTAGGTCCGCCTCCGAGTAACCGAACCGCTCCAGGTCTTCACGGGGCAGGTAGGTGCGGCCCATCTGCGCATCCTCCCGCAGGTCCCGCAAGATGTTGGTGAGTTGAAAAGCGACACCATTGTACACCGCCAACTCCTTGGCACGGGCGTCTGAGAATCCGAAAACATGGATGCAGACAAGGCCCACGACGGAGGCGACGTGGTAGCAGTAGCGGTAGGTCTCCTCGAACGTCAGGTAAGCGCGCGGCTCCAGGTCCATGACCGTGCCGTCGATCAGCTCGTGGAAGTACTCGGCGGGGATGCGGTACTTGCGCACGGCGTCGTGGAACGCCGGCC
>JAJFMS010001191.1:1168-2559 GCA_020696885.1 Armatimonadota bacterium
CTGGAGGGCGCGGTCCAGCTCCTCCCGCCAGGCGGTCATCCGCGCCTCGCGGTCGTCGCCCCCGTCGTCCGCGATGTCGTCGGACAGGCGCATGAACGCGTAGATGGCGCACATCGCGGCTCGCTTGGGAGCGGGAAGGCAGATGAACGAGAAGTAGAAGTTGCGGGCCTGGGTCCGCGCGATGCGGATGCAGTGCTCGTAGCTATCGGGGACGGAACAGGCCATACCGCTCACCGCCGGCGCGAGGTTCACCGGCTCGAAAAACCCGACTCAAACAAGCCGGTCCGTTCTTCCAACTATATCCGTACGGGGCCGGCAAGAGGTAGGAAGCAGCCCAGGCACAGGCGGACCGCGCAGGCGGCCGATCGGACGTATTTTCGGTAAGTTAGCAGTCATCCAAACCTCGCTCCGCGGCGAGGTCAGGCAGGTGGAGGTGGTTCTGTGGCAAAGCCGCTCGTGGTCCGATTTTCCGGCCAGGAGGTCCCTTTCCAGCTCGAGAAGGTGGAGCGCGCCGACATCTACGGCTACACCGAGATCGAAAGCTTCAGCGAGGCCGGCGAGCCGTGCCGTCTCGCGACACTGGCCCGGGACGGCCAGACGCTGGTGGGTCCCGGCGGCAGCGCGATGGGCTACGTGTCGCCGGACGGCCTCTGGGTGGACAAGGGCACGCTCCAGCCGGTGACCGTGGACGGTCGCTCGGTGCAGACGGTGGCATCCTCGTTCAGCGCCCCGATCGAGCTCACGGAGCGCGCCACGATCGAGCAACTCCTCGACCACACCGTCCGCTCGGTCTACCTCCTCTCGGTGGACACCGACTGGGGCGGTCTGCGGGACGAGCTGGCGCAGGGCGCGGTGTTCCAGTTCCCGTTCAGCTACCGCGGCGGCCTCAACCCGGACACCGCCTTCTTGCTCCAGGGATCGGACCAGAACGTGTTTCTGCTGGTGGGCAGCTCCAGCCGCGTGGAGTTCGTGGGGCTGGCGCAAGCGGCGCCGGCCGCGGAAGCTGAGGACGAGACCGAAGAGGACGACGACGGCCTCGACTTCTCGATGTTCTAACCAATGAGTGCATTCAATCTCGCAAATACGAAGGGCCGGGACGCGATCGTGCGGTCCCAGGGCGTGCGGAAGACCCTGAAGGTCCGGTGGCTGGACCCGGAAGGGCGGCAGGCGACGCACGTGCGGCTGATCCGCTCCACGATCCCGCACGACGTGCCCGCGCTCACCGAGCTGGCGGGCGGCCTGGAGAACCTGTCCGAGCTGTTGATCCACTCCGACCCGGAGGTAGACATCGAGTCGTTCGGGCGGTTGCTGCGGGACACGGCGCGAGTCTATGTGGACCCGCGCGGCGAGACGGTGAACCAGGTGCGCCACATCGAGGTGCTGCGCAACCC
>JAJFMS010000405.1 GCA_020696885.1 Armatimonadota bacterium
CGCGGCCGGATGAGCGGGGGGCGAGCGGGAACGGTTGCGGGGGCGGCTGCCGCTAACAGCAGGAGAAGCGGAATCATGCGGGCTCCGGGAAGGTCTTTCCACTACCTTCGGGATAGGGCAGCAGGTTCCTTCCCGGAGCCCTGGATTAGTCGCCTCTTAGTAGAGGTACGGCAGCAGCCGCCACGTACCGCGCCGGTACTGCTCATAGGAGCCGCTGAACTCCGAGGCTAGCAGCGCCTCTTCGGCGTTGATCCGGGCGACTAGCGGGATGAGCAGTGACGTCGTGACGATCAGACCGGCCCCACTCCGGAAGACGAGGCACCATCCCGCCAACCACAGCAGCATCCCCAGATAGCCCGGGTGGCGGATGAGACGGTAAGGCCCGCCCGTGGCCAGCGCGTGGTCGGTCTGGATCGCCACCAACCCGCTGAACCGGTGCTTCAGTACGGAGATCGCTCCTACCCGCAAGGCCGCGCCCCCCGCGCGACTCTCCGAACGGCGGCAGCCAGAGCAGCACCAGCATTGCTGCGCTCATGGGGATCAAGACCCACCGGTTTCGCACGTCTTCCCGTAACATGGTGCAGGACACGTCCCCGCGGGCCACTGACCTCGCTGCTCCGATGATCAGCAATGCGGCCACCACACCCACCCGTGCGGGGTGTGCGAAGAATGCCGCGGGATCACCCCAGGATGCCACGGCCAGCCAGGTTGCCAATAACGCGCACGCTACTCCGCCCAGAAGGCGGGTTGCCAAGGTCCGAGTTGCCATTTAACCTAACTCCTTATCTGTAGTTAACCTTGGTTAAGTTATGCGCAGCCCGGCGCCATCCGTCAAGGGGATTTGCCGATACGTCTCGCTCACCGCTCGCGCGGCGCTGGTCGGGCAGGTAGCCTGCCACCCGGTATCCAACGTCATCGCAACCCTACCATGCGATGAGTGTGGTGCGATGAGTGTGGACAGCGGGCGCTGGACCCGGTGACGGCGGCCGGGATGGAGAGAACGATGGCGGCAACGACCGAAGCGCTGAAGCAGTTAACCCCGGAGCAGGTCCGGCAGTTCCACGAGCAGGGTTACCTCAAGGGTTTCCCGCTGTTTACCGCCGCTGAGACGGACGCGATGGTTCGGAAGTTCGACGACCTGGCGCGGCGGCTCCCGGAAGGCACCGGGATCAACTACGTCAACTGGTGGCACAAGCAGAACCGCTTCCTCTACGATGTCTGCATGACCCCGCGGCTGCTGGACTTCGTGGAGGACTTGCTGGGCCCGGACTTCTTCCTCTGGGGCTCGCAGTTCTTCTCGAAAGACGCCGGGGACCAGCGGATCGTGCCCTGGCACCAGGACGCGCAGTACTGGCCCCTCGCGCCGCAGCACGCGGTGACGGTGTTCATCGCGTTCACGGACTGCCTGCCCGAGAACGCTGGGATGCAGGTGATTCCCGGCACCCACCGGGGCGGCATTCTGCGCCACCACACCGCGGAGGGCGCCGGCTACGTGCTGAACCAGGAGTTGGACGAAGGGGAGTTCGATCCCGCGCAGGCGGTCTACCTGGACCTCCGCGCCGGGGAGATCTCCCTCCACCACGACGGCATCGTCCACGGCTCCGGACCGAACCACTCCGCCCAGCGCCGTATCGGCTTCACCATGCGGTTCTCCAGCACAGACGTGAAATGCGATCTCGCCGTTTGGCCCACCTTTCAGGCCTTCCTCGCCCGCGGCACGGATCGCTACGGCCACAACCCCGCCGGAACCCCTCCCACCGGCGACGGCATCGTCACCCAGATGCGACCGTAAAGCCCGTACGGGCTTTACAGTCGTCCGCGGCTGCGGCGGCCTCTGGGGGCGGCACCGCCTAGAGCGGCGAGGCGGTTGAGCTGGTCGGAGGTTCCGACTACGATCAGCGTGTCGCCGTCGTTGAGGCGGTCGTCCGGGGAGGGGTTGCCGGAGAAGCGGTTGGTGGTGCCGCTGCGGATGGCGAGGACGGTGCAGCCGCACCGCTCGCGGATGCCGGCTTCGCGGAGGGTTTTGCCGGAGAAGCCGGCGGCGGCGGTCACGGCGAGCTCTTCGATCTCCCAGCCGGCCTCGCTCTCCACCACGTCCGACTCTAGGAAGTCACACACCGCCGGGTGGAACACCGCCGCGGCGATCCGCCGGGCGCCGATCACGTAGGGAGAGACCACCCGGTTCGCGCCCGCCAGCTCCAGCTTGTGGACGTCCTGCTCGAAGATGGAGCGGGCCACGATGTAGAGCTGCTTGTTCAGGGCGCGAGCGCTGAGGGTGATGAAGATGTTGTAGGCGTCCGTGGGCGCGACGCTGATGAGCCCCGTAGCCCGCTCCACGCCGGCTGCTTTGAGCACTGCGTCGTCCGAGGCATCGCCCTGCACCACGAGCATGCCCTGCTCCATGATCCGGTGGCACTTCTCCGCACTCAGCTCGATGACCACGAACGGGACGCCCTTGCGCTGGAACTGCTCGCCGATCTCCTGGCCCATGCGTCCCCAGCCGCACACGATGCAGTGTCCGGAGAGATGGGAAAGCTGTCGATCCATACGTCGCTTCCTGACCATGTCGCTGAGCAGTGCCGTAAGCACCAGCTCCACAAAGGTGGCGCCCATCAACGCGCCGGTGACGAGGCCGGCCATGATGAGCACAATGGTGAATACCCGGCCTGCCTGGCTGAGGGTATTGACTTCGCCATAGCCGATAGTGGCCAGCGTGATGACCGTCATATAGAGCGCGTCGAACACGCTCCAGCCCTCGATCGCCACGTAGCCCACCACCCCGGCAGCCATGACTACCAGGAGCGCAAGCACGGCGAAGCGGAACCGCTGAATGACCGGCATCGTTTCAGAAGGGGCAGGCACAAGAAGAGGGGGAGATCCTATAGCCGGATCTCCCCCTTTAGTTCAGTTGGCGGGCAAGCGGGTCCTGTCTCAGCTCGACGTGACCTTGACCAGGGACGGTCGCACCACCCGGTCGTTCAGGCGGTAGCCGGCGCGCAGCTCCTCCACCACCTGTCCGGGCTCCTGGTCCCCTTCGGGCTCCACCTGCATGATCGCCTCGTGCAGGTTCGGGTCGAACGGCTCCCCAACCGACGTGATCCGCGTCAGTCCCGAGCGGGAGAGGAGGTCGTCGAGCTGGCGGTAGATCTGCTCCACCCCACTCTTCAGCGCTTCAAAGTTGTCCGTCTGGCTGGCCGCATCCAGGGCGCGCGCCAGGTTGTCCAGTACCGGCAGCAAGTCACCCACCAACCGCTCGTTGCCGTACCGCTTGGCGTCCTCGGCTTCCCGGAGGGTGCGCCGGCGGAGGTTGTCCGCCTCGGCTGCCTGCCGGAGACAGCGGTCTCGCCACTCCGCGGCTTCCCGCTCCAGGGCTTCCACCCGGCTGTCCGTGGCGGTGTCGTCCGCCTCGGCGGCCTCGGAGACCTCTCCTGCGGCGGCGGTCGTTTCGCCCGCCGCTTCTTGCTGTTCGTCTACGTCCGGCTGCTCCACGTTGTCCTGTCGTTTCCGGCCCATGCTACCAAACCTCATCCCGTGGTCCTTCTCTAGCCTGGCTCATGCAACCGTACTATGATACCCCATCCGAAGCCTCACCCCAAGGGAATCGAAGCACCCGGTGTGCCTCGGTATGCGTCCCGCAACCCAGAACCGAAGGGGAGTAATGGAGTGGTGGAGTGCTGGAGTAGTGGGGGGGGACGCGGCCATTAGGCCGCACCGCTCCCATCACTCCCATACTCCACCACCCCGCCCCATTGGAGGCTACTCGGGTCCGGAGAGCCGGGACAGCGCTTCGGAGAGCGCCTGGGCGGCGTACTGCACGGCGGACACCGCCTGCGCGTACTGCATGCGCGTGGGTCCGATCACCGCCACCCAGCCGCTGCTGCGGGCGGCCGGCGTATAACGGGCGGCGACCAGGCTCATCTCCTGCATCGCGGCGTGGGGGTTCTCCCTGCCGATGGTGACGGCCAGGTCCCGGCGCTCCGCCAACAACTGGCGCAGCGTTTCGTAGGCGGTCCGGCGCTCCTCCAGGAACCGCACCAGCGGCTCGAGGCGGTTGGATTCGCGGAACTCGGGCTGTTCCAGCATGTGGCTCTGCCCGTCCACGTAGATCTCGCCGTCTTCCGAAGCCACGCCGCGGGCGATCACGTCCAGCAGCGCCCGGGTGATGTCCTGATAGGCCATCAACTCATCTGGGGCCGGCGTCACGCTCGCGGCCCGGCTCACCGGGGTGTCCCGGAGCAGGCTGTCCACGTAATTCCCCAACTCGGTCACCTCAGCCGGGGATAGCGACCGGCCGGCCTCGCAAAACCGATGGGTCACTTGCCCGTTGTCCAGCACCACTACGGCCAGGAGCTGGGTGTTCCCCACCTGCGCCAGGTGCACCTGGCGGATAGCCGGCTCCGTGGCGGTGGGGGGCGTCGCCATTGCCGTGTAGCCGGTGAGGCTGGAGAGCACGCGGCAGGTCTGCTGCAGCAACTGCTCCAGGTCCCCTTCGCTCAGCTTCTGGGCGCCGCGGATCGTCCGGGCTTCCGTCGGCGAGAGCCGGTCCCACGTCATCAGGTGGTCCACGTAGTACCGGTAGCCAAGATCCGAGGGGATGCGGCCGGCCGAGGTATGCGGCTGGCGCAGGTAGCCCAGCTCGGTCATCTCCGCCAGCTCATTGCGGATCGTAGCAGAGCGTACTCCCAGCGACTCGACCGTGGACAGAAACTGCGAGCCCACCGGTTCCGCACGCTGGACGTACGTCACCACGATGGTCTGCAATAGGGTCTGTTTCCTGCGATCCAGGTGCATGGCACCACTTCTCTCTTTGCGACCGAAAGTGCGTCGGAGACTACGAAAAACTCGGTATTCCGGGTGCTTGATCCACTCGGATATTAGCACTCGAACATCACGAGTGTCAATACTGCCGGCTTGTTAACAAAGCAGGGAGACTGGCAGCGGAGACGGCGCCACTGATGGTCCGTTGCAGGCTCGGAAGCGGATAGACACCCGTTCCCCACGGGGCCACGCTCCCTCCTGTTGTATAGTCGCCAGACGGCTCCCACAACAGCAGTTCCGGCGTGGCCGGCTGACACTCGACCGTGGAGTGCGCTAACATGAATCCGGTACCTTCTGCCCGGACTTGAGGAGAATCACGATGCCCTTTTACGAGTTTCAATGCTCGCAGTGTAAGAAGGACTTCACGCTGCGCCGCAAGTTCGACGAGATGAACGACCCCGCGCCTTG
>JAJFMS010000406.1 GCA_020696885.1 Armatimonadota bacterium
CGCTGCGGGCGGCGCCGCCCGCAGACGGGTGCTACTTCTCTCTGCACGGCGCGATGGCGGCGGAGGGCGAAGACGATCCGGAAGGCTACCTGCTTCAGGAAGCCCGCCGCATCCTGGGCGAGCGCGTCCCGATCGTGGTGTCCCTGGACCTCCACGGCATCCTCACCGACCGCATGCTCCAGCACAGCGACGCGGTGGTGGTTTACCGTACCTATCCCCACGTGGACTTCCGGGAGACAGGCGAGCGGGCGGCGCACCTCCTGCTGCGGATCCTGGACGGCGACGCCCGCCCGGTGACGGCTACCGTGCGGGTGCCCGCGCTGGTGCGTGGGGACGAGCTGATCACGGAGACCGGGCTGATCCGCCACGTGATCGAGGCCGCGAAGGAGATCGAAGCGAGCGGCGGCGGGCTCTCGGCGGGGATGTTCTGGGGCAACCCGTTCACGGATGTCCGCGATCTCCGCTCTAACAGCCTGGTGGTGACGGACGGGGATCCCGCACGGGCGGCGCGCGAGGCGGTGCGGCTGGCGGACCTGTTCTGGCAGCATCACGAACGGATGCAGGTGCCGCTGACGACACTCGCGGAGAGCGTGCGGATCGCGAAGTCGACGGAGGGCACGGTGATCCTCGTGGATGCCGCGGACGCTACCAGTTCCGGTGCCTCCGGCGATAGCAACGCGCTCCTGCGGGCGCTGGTGGAAGGCGGCTACCAGGGCCGCTCGCTGGTGCCGATCGTGGACCCGCCGGCGGTAGAGGCTGCATTCGCGGCCGGCGTAGGGGGATCGCTGGAGGTTTCCGTGGGTGGAGCCCTGGACCCGAAACGGTTCCAACCGCTCCCGGTAAGCGGCGTGGTACGCATGCTCTCCGACGGGCGCTTCCGCAGCGAGTCGTTCGGTGGCGAGTGGTATGGCGGCAACACCGCGGTGCTGGAGTGCGGGCCGCACACGCTGGTGCTGACCACCCGCCCCGTGAGCCTTTACGACCGGTCGCTGTTCTACGCTCACGGGCAGGACCCGCGCCGGTTCGATGCCGTAGTGGTGAAATCCCCCCATTGCCAGCCGCACATGTTCAAGGAGTGGTGCGCGCGCTACGTAGACGTGGACGCTCCGGGCTCCACCAGCGCAAACCTCCGCAGCCTCGGCCACACCCGCTGCGCCCGGCCGATGTTCCCCCTCGACGAGGTCGTGCCCTTCGAGCCGGCAGTGCGGGTCTTCAGCAGGCAGGCGGGTTAGCTCCTGGCCGACGCGCCGCGTCTTACTTGGCAACCGTAATCATCAGCGGCTCGCTGGCGTGGCTCACCTTGACCACGAAGTTGATGGAGACCTGGCCCAGCACCGCGATCGGCAGGTTAGCGACTTCCGGCGCGTCCGGGGCGGCTTTGAGCACGATCTTGCCCGCCGTCTCCTTGGCTCCCAGCAAGGTCTTGCTGGCCGCTTCGTCCAGGGAGACGCCGGGGGGCAGCGGATCGCCGTACTTGCTGCCCAGGTGCCGCAGGTAGACGTCCAGCACCACGTTTTTGTCGTAGCCCTTCTGGCGGACCACCTCGACGTCGACCGTCGCGGTGCCGCCGGGCTTCAGGCTCACCTGGTTGGTGCTGAGCTTCAGCAGCACGTCACTCGGCTCCGTGACGCTCACCACGTGGGTGTTCACTTCAAACCGCCCCCGCCCGCCGCCGGGAAGGTAGATCTCCTCCACCGGAACCACCTCGCGGCGGAGCGTCTCGGCCTTACCGTCCGGGCGCTTCACCTCGGCGGTGCCGAACATCCGGATCCGGCGGAAGTCCGGCTTGGCGTCCGCCGCGGCCCGGAAGACGACGCACGCCTGCGTCATGTTGGCGGGGATCCGATCCGTGGTGGCTGTTACACCAGGGGGAAGGTTCTCGGCGGTGAGCTTGATCTCGCCCGCAAACCCGTTGCGCCGGGACGCGATGACGTAGACGGCGTAGCCGCTGCCGGGGCCCGCCAGCGCCTTGTCATCGTCGCACTGGAGGCTGAAGTCCGGGGTGGAGAGGGTGGCGGACACGTAGTAGACGTAGGTGTCACCGCCGCGGCTGTGCAAGTCGCGGATCTCCAGCGCGTACTCCGCGTCGGCGGGGCTGGTCCAGTCCAGGCGACTGTCCTTGCCGGTAGAGTCATCATTGTTGGCGAGCGGCTTGCCGGTGAGGTCCAGGATCTGAATGAACGAGTCGAGCGAGGAGTCGTAACGGCGCGCGAAGACTTCGAACGTGTACGTCTGCCCCTTCGCGGCTTTGAAGCGGAAGGTATCGACATCCCCTTCCCTCTCGATGCGGCCGTTGAACCCGCCCGGCAGCGGCGCGGGAGTCGCCTTGGCAGGCGCGTCGTTGTCGTCCGTTTCGAGCGCCTGCGGGAGATCGCTCACGATGAATGGCATCGGGTTGGTGGTGGCGTCACCCGCCTTCACCTGGAGGTCCATCGGGCCGAGGTCGCGCATCGGCACTTCCACGCGCGTCTGCTTCATCGCCCCCAGGTTGAACCCGATCGGGTGGACGTCCACGCTCTGACCGCGCTGGCCCGCCATCGGGTAGAGGCCAGTCAAAAACGGCCGTTGGGTGCAGGTGACGCGGTAGGTCCAGCCCGCCGAGCCCTGGTAGCGCACGTCGCGCACCTGCAGCACGTAGGTGCCCGCTTTCTCGAAGCGATGGGCGAGGAGCGGGTCCGGTCCGTAGTAGTCGTCCCCGGAGGCCAGCTCCCGGCCGGTCTCGTCCTGGATCACCAGGATCGGATCGGAATGGGTGCCGCCGCCGCCGGGGGTGAGGTCGTGAATCTTGTCCTGCAGACGCGAGGAGACGCAGCTAAAGACCACTTCCTCGCCCGCCTGCACCTGGAACTTGTAGAAGTCTATGTCCTCGTTGGCCTGGATCCGGCCTTCGACCGCGACGGGGAGCTCGATCGCGCTGGCCTCCGCCAGGACGTTGTTGCCTTCCTTCTCCACCACTTCCGGCTCGCTGCCGATCACCAGCATCCCGATGGTGGACATCCCGCGCGGCGTGGCGATGCGGAACTCCTGCGGCCCCAGCGGGGCGTCCGGCGCGACGGTAACCTTCAGCGTCACCACATCTTGCGACTGCCCGGCCTTGAGCGGCGTGCTGAGCGGAACGATCTCCGCGGAGACGCCCGGCGTGGCGAAGAGGCTGCCATAGGCGCCGGCGAAGTTGTACTGCCCGGAAACGGTGATCTCCGTGGTCTTCCCGCGCTGGCAGCCTACCGGGAAGACGCTGATGATCATCGGATAGCCGGTCTGCGCGGCCGCCGGGCGAGGCGCGCCGAGCGCCAGGCCGGCGCTGAGCAGCGGCAACAGCAGGCATGCGCGCTGAACGATCATCAAACGGGTCATAACGAAACTCCGGTACGCAGAATTCACCACCAAGACACGTAGGCACTAAGAAACGATCTTCCTGATCCCACTTCGTGTCTTTGTGCCTTTGTGGTTACAAATCAGGGCAACATCTACTGGGATTGGCTCTTTATCACCGGGATCTTCACGGGCGTCACTGGCTCTCCGCGCAGCGCCTTGAGCACTTCCGCCGGCTTCACCAGCGCTCCGAACGACTCTCCCGGCACCGGCTCGCCGCCTACTCGCCAGAGCAGCTCGGAACGCACAGGGTCCGCGATCTTCACGTAGCCCTCCGGCGTTGCGAGGAGCAGCTCGTTGGCGGTGCCTGGCATCGCCACGCTCAAGCCCAGCACCAGCAGCCGGCCGCTCACCGCATCCCACAGCCGCACAAACCCGCTTGCGCTCCCCGCCGCCACGCGCTTCCCGTCCGCACTTTGCGCCGCGGCGTAGAGCGGCTCCCCGGCGGCGCCGAATACCTTCTGCTGTCCACCCGAGACGCCGTCCCAGAGGCGGGCAGTCTGGTCCCGGCTCACCGTAAGGAGCTGCTTGCCATCCGAGCTGCGGCGGATCTCGAACACGTCGCCTCCGTGCCCGCCCTGGTTGCGGGTCACCTTGCCGCTCTCGGTTTCCCACCAGCGCAGCACCCGCTCCGGTCCGGTAGAGATGATTGACTTCCCATCCGCGGAGACGGCGATCGCCGAGACGTCCTCGTTGTGCCCCGTGAGCGTGCGCAGCGACTTCCCGGTGGTCGAGTCGAACAGCTTGACCGACTTGTCCCGGCCCCCAGAAGCGAGGAGCTTTCCGTCCGGCGAGAACGCCACCGCCAGCACCGCATCCGTGTGGTCACGAAAACTCACCGCGGGCTTGGAAGGCGCCGCCACGTCCCAGACCTGGACAGCCTTATCGAACCCGGCGCTGGCGAGGCGCTTACCGTCCGGGCTCCAGGTGAGGCGGTAGACTACGTCCGTGTGGCCCTCGAAGCGAGCGGTCGGCTTGCCCGGGTCGGCGGCGTCGTAGAGCAGCACGGACCCGGCCTGCGATGGCTTCCCGCCTCCCGCGGCAAGCTGCTTGCCGTCCGGGCTAAGCTCCAGGTCGTGGACGGCGCCCTCGACGCCGTCGAGCGCCTTCAAGATCCGGCCCTGCGCCAGGTCCCACACTTCCACCCGGCCGTAGGCGCCCACGAAGAGGCGCGTCCCGTCCGCATTGAAGCAGAGTGCAGTCACCGGCAATAGGGGGCCCACCCGGAGTGCGGCCTGGAGGTTCGCCGGGGTCACTTTCATCGTGGTGCCGGACTTCATCGGCACCAGCTCCGCGGGCACGGAGGTAGCGAGGGGGAGCAACACCTCCGTGCGCTTTCGCGTCGGCACGGGGGCTTTCTGTCCAGTGGCACCCGGCTTTGCGGGCGCGGCCGGCGCGGCGTGCACGGC
>JAJFMS010000407.1 GCA_020696885.1 Armatimonadota bacterium
AGGCGGCGTGAGAAGCCTGGTTGATCTCACCGACGAGATGATGGCCGGTATGGCCCTGTCCCGCTATGTGGACATGCCGGACGCATACGTCGTGCAGCGAGCCCAAAAGGGGCATCAGGAAGCAGCGGAGCACCTGCTCTACAAGTACCGGAACCTGGTAAGAAGCAAGGTGAAATCCTACTTCCTGGTAGGCGCCGAGCGTGAAGACCTGCTCCAGGTAGGCATGATTGGCCTCTGGCAGGCCATCGTGGATTACAAGCCGGCCAAGGCCACCTCATTTCCCGCCTTTGCCAAAGTCTGTATCCACCGTCACATCATCACTGCTATCAAGGCGGCTACCCGCCAGAAACAGCTCCCCCTCAATACCTCCCTCTCCCTCGAAGTTCCTTCCGAAGACGATTCGTCGGATTGGAACATGTCTGACATCCTCCACACGGACTCCACCGCCGATCCCGAGGAGCTGGTCCTCCAGCGCGAGGATAGCAAGGCGATCCAGGAGATGCTCCAGCAGCTCCTCAGCGAGTTCGAGTGGCGGGTCCTGGCCGGCTATCAGCTCGGCAAATCGTACCGCGAGATTGCCGACGAGCTCCGGTGCAAGACCAAGTCCGTGGACAACGCCCTGGCGCGCATCAAGCGCAAGGTCTCCCGCGCCTCCGCGGAAGGCCTCGAAGGGGTGGAGATCCGCCTGGACCTGGTGACCTTCCAACCCGGCTAATTCGACAAGGGCCCGGCGTTCGCTCCTCCAGCGAGCTGCCGGGCCTTTTGACGTACTGGTGAGCTCACCACCGCCGCTTCCCCCCTCCCTGCTGCACGCACTCGCCTGCCCGGACGACGACGCACGCCTGGAGCCCGACGGCAACGGCGGAGCCCGGTGCTCCCGCTGCGCGCGGGTGTTCGCTTCGGAGCGCGGCATCTTGCGGATGCTGCCTGTCAGCCCTCGCTGGAAGCCCGCCGAGCTCCGGGAGATCGAATCCGAGCGGGCCCAACGGGATCGGGAAGCCGATCAGTACGACCAGCTTCTCGGCTTGCGCTGGTTGTCTCGCTGGGAGATCCCGGCCACCCTGCAGCCGCTCTCACCCTCCGCCGAGGACCGCGTGCTGGAGGTGGGCTGCGGCACGGGCCGCTTCACCCAGCAATTGGTGAGCCGCTGCCGGGAACTCATTGCCGTCGATCACTCGTACGAATCATTGAGTCTGCTGCGCCGCAAGCTCTCTCCGGAGCTTCAGGACCGGTATCTGCTGATCCAGGCGGACGCAGCTCAACTTCCCGTGCGGGCCGGTTGGGCCACCTGCGCGCTCTCGTGTCAGATGCTGGAGCACCTCCCGTCTCACGAGATCCGCCAGGCAGCCCTCGCAGAGCTAGCACGCGTCCTGGCTGCCGGCGGTCGCCTCGCCCTGTCCGGCTACTGGCACGCGCCGCTGCTCCGGCCGTTCCTACAGCGGGAAGGGAAGCACTCGGGCGCGATCTACTTCCACCGCTTTACCCGTGCGGAGTTCCGATCGCTGCTCGAGCGAGACTTTCGGATCGAGTCACTCTCCGGGCGGCTGGTTTACCTGCTCCTCGCGCACGCGACACGGCGGGAGCTACAGCCAGGGGAGTAGGGCCGGTAAATACCAGCCGTCCGCGCTGGCGGTGGCCCTGGGGATCTCCGAAAAAGAAATTGTGGCTAACGCCGGATGCGGCACGCCCCTCGCGGCTACGTATGGTTCGCGGCTGATCATTCCGTAACAGGCATGCAAGAAGCAACTACGTTCCCCTGCAACGACGTCACGTTCCCCGAAGCTCGCCCGCTCTCGAAGTCGGCCATCCGGCCTTCGCTGCTCAAGCAGTCCGCCGGCATCGTGGTGAAGGCGCTCCTCCTCTTCGCAATCTTCCAGGGCTGCGTCATGCAAGGCTACAAGGTCTACGGCAGTTGCATGGAGCCGAACCTGTTCACGGGCGAGCGTCTCCTCGGCAACAAGCTGGCACTGTTCGAGGGTGTCAAGCGGGGCGACGTGGTGGTGTTCCGGCCGCCGCACAAGCCGAACACCGCCTTCGTCAAGCGGGTGATTGGGCTGCCGGGCGAAGTGGTCGAGATCCGGAACAGCCAGGTCTACGTGAACCACCGCCGCCTCTCCGAGCCGTACCTCCACCGGCTGTGGCACGACGATCGGGCTCCGGAGCGGGTGCCGGCGGACATGGTGTTCGTGCTCGGCGACAACCGCGATAACAGCAACGACAGCCGGATGTGGGGAGAGCTTCCCATCAACAACATCCAGGCCAAAGCCTATTTCCGCTACTGGCCGCTCGCCCGGGCCGGCTGGATCCGCTAGGCGGACCCTCCCCGCCCTAACGGCAACCCCGCCCTAACGGCAGCCGCCAACTCTGTTGGAGAGGGGCCGTGGGGGACCCCTCCCAGGCCTCCGGGCACACCGCCCAAAGGGCACCCGCCATCTGCGATGGAGAGGGGCCGTGGATCGAGGGCATCGTGGTCTTGGCACCCCGTTTCGTTTCCCCTTCGCGGCCCCCGGGTACAGTCCTCCTAAATCGATGATTCGAGGAGGGAGCACACGATGAGATGGCCCGCATTCGCCGCCGCGGCAGTTACGATCGCAACCGCTGGTGGGGCAGTTGCGCAGGACGGTCCGTACCGCCGCTTCACGCAGCCGCCGATCGACCCCAACCGGAATAACCGGATGATCTACGCGCCGGTGGCCTCCGCCTACCCCGGCTCGCGCCCGGCCGATCAGCCGCACGATGTATCTGCGGCCACGTGGTTCCAGCAGTCACTCGGCAGCCGCGCTGCCCGACCGGATAAAGTCCTCGACGGCGGTAGCTACGTGCTGGAGCGGTTCACTACGATCGGCAACGGCGATAATCCGATGTTCGAGGTAGTGGTGACGCGAACCCCGGCGCCCCCGGCCGGTACCGCTTTGCCGGCCCTCCGCGTGGTGCACCCGGACTCGGCGATCAGTGCGGCCGCACTGCCTACGATGACGCAGGCTTCAGGTAGCGCCACTTATCGGTTCCTGGTTCGGCCGCCGCTCGCCGGTTTCACGCCGGTCGCCAGCGCTCCGGGCGGACAGAACGCCTCTCGTTACGAGCTCCGCTTCCTTCCGGCGGGCGAAGTGCGCAATCCGGTCTGGATGCGCCAGGCCGGCACCTTTGCGGGCGCCGGGGTAGAGGCGCGCATGTCTCAGGCCCCGCCGCAGTTGCCGGTGGAGGAGCGGGTAGCCGGTCGACGGCTGGAGTTCCGCAGCGCGCAGTCCGCCCCGGTCGTCACGTATGACGAGAAGGTCGCCGGACGCCGCCAGGAGCAGCGCAATCGGCGGTAAGTGCGCTCGGGGAGTGATGGAGTATGGGAGTAGTGGAGTGATGGGATGCGGAGTTACACTGCGCTTCCATCACTCCATCCACTTACGGCTCCTGGTCCGTGAGCTCCATGGCCCAGCGACCCACCAACGGGTACTCGTACCACTCGCCGAGGTGTGCCTTGCAGGCGCCGATCACGCACCAGATCACCGGCACCGCGCCCAGATAGAACCAGGCGTACATCAGCTCCGGGAACATCACTGCGGCGCGGATGCCCACGAAGAAAGCGCCGGTCCACGCAAGTTGGAAGAGGAGCGACTGGAGCGCGTGGAAGGCGACGTAAGGCCCCAGGTGGCGGCGCTTCACCCACACGACCAGCGGTCCCACCCAGCCGAGCCAGCCGAATCCGGTCATGTAGCCGCCAATGACGAGCATGTGCGCCAGCACGGCCCAGGTCCGCTCCTCACCACCGGGAGCAGGTAAGATCTGTGTCGCCGCCGGCCCGGCGCCGGCGGTCTCCGGCTCGGCGGGAGCTTCTTCGCGTGCCGTGGGCTCATCCGCGGCTGGGGCGCCATCGACGGATGCGGCATCGTCCGCTATCGGGGCGGCGTCGTCCGCCGAGACGTAGTCGTCGGCTGACGGTGTGGCGTCGTCCGCCGGTGCCGCGCCGTCAATCAGCGCGTCGTCGTCGGCCAGCGCGGCGTCCGTAGCCGGCGTGGCGGCCTCGTCTGCCGGCTCGTCCTGGTACTGGTTCTCACCCGGTTCCATCGGAGACCCTCCTCGGTGTGTAGGACGCCATGCTCGCAGAATCGGTTACGTGGAAGCGGGTGCTAGATCAATCCAACCTCACGTCCCACCGCTGCGAACGCCTCGACTGCCCGATCGATCTGTTCCGAGGTGAGGGCCGCGGAGATCTGCACGCGGATGCGGGCGGTCCCTTCTGGCACCACCGGGAACCCGAAGCCGGTGACGAACACACCGCGCTCCAGGAGCATCCGGCTGATCCGAATGGCAAAGGCGGTCTCGCCGACGATGATCGGCACGATCGCGCCTTCCCCTTCCAGCGGCTGGAACCCGGCGGCCACGATGCGCTCGCGGAAGTAGGCCGTGTTGGCGCGCAGGCGTCCCACCAACCCCGGATCATCGCGTAGCACCTGGATCGCCTTGCGGGCGCTGCAGGCGACGGTGGGCGGGAGAGCGTTGGAGAACAACTGCGGACGAGACCGCTGCGCGAGGGTGTCACACACGGCGCGGCTGGAAGCCACGAAGCCGCCGGCTGCACCTCCCAGAGCCTTACCCAGGGTGCTGGTGATCACGTCGATCTGCCCCAGCAACCCGAAGTGCTCCGCCACACCGCGGCCGGTCGCTCCCATCACCCCGGTGCCGTGGGAGTCGTCCACAATCACCACGGCGTCGTGCTCCCGGGCCAGCGCCACGATCTCGGGCAGCCGGGCCAGGTCCCCTTCCATGCTGAAGACACCGTCCGT
>JAJFMS010000408.1 GCA_020696885.1 Armatimonadota bacterium
GCGTCCACTACCCGCCAGTACTGCGTGCCGGAAGAGTTGTCGTCCGGGTCCTGGATGCGCACGGCGGTCATCCCGCCCTGCGCGCCGTTGACGATCACCACCTGCGGGTTCTTAGCCGGGTCCGGGTCGGCGGTCCGTTTGAAGCCCATCGTGGACTGGTTGGTGTTGCTCATCCCCACCGTGAGCAGCACGATCTTCCCGGAGGCGCTAGGCTTCCCCTCGGCATCCAGCGGCTGCACCTTCCGCGCCAGCGCCATACCGGCCGCTTGGTGAGCCGCCGGCCGCACGTTCTTACCGTCCGGATAGAGACCGCCTTTGAAGCCGTGGTAATCGCCCGCTCCCAGCTCCGGCAGCGGCTTGAAGGCAGAGGAGTCTACCCGTGGTGGGGGCATCCCGCCGCCTCCCGGCTGTCCGGCGGGCGCTCCCAGCCGCAGCGCGCGGATGACCGGCTGGCCCCCTTCGGGCTCCACGGTCAGGGTGACTTCCACACCTTCCTTCAGCGCCGGGTCGCGGAGCCCGCCCGCGAGCGGCTTGCCCTGGCGATCCAGGAAGCGCGCGTCGGCCGCGACCCGTACGGTCCGAAGCTGCCCACCTGCGAACACGCGCAGGACCCGGTTCTCCGAGTCGATCCCGCGGATGGTGCCGACCGCCTCGAAGGCCGCCGCGGCGAGCGCGAGCGCCCCCACCAGCACCCCGGAGAGCAACAGCAGCACGGAACGACGCAGGTAAGGACCCATGGGAAGCCTCCACGTGGAGTGACCACTTGCTTACCTTCTGACGGCTGGGGAGAGACGAATGTTCTCGCGACCTGCAACACGTCAGAATCAAACAGCGGTGACAGCCTGCTGGAAGCAAGCCGTCACCGCTGGGAGTCCGTTCCCGCAGCAGCCCTGCAAACAGGCTGCCGAAGGACTTTCCCGAGGCCGCCGCGCGGCGGCCTCGCACACCTCAGACCCAGAGTCCCCGCCGGTTACTCCGCGGGGGTTTCCGCGTCATCCGCCGCGTCGATCAGCGCCTCGCCGAGTTCTCGGGCCTCGCCCGGAGCCAAGACCAGCTCCCACCCTTCACCGTGGATCCACACCATTCCGTCTTCGGTGATGTCCACGTTGATTTCTTCGACTTCTTCTTCGTCCTGCTCGCCGGTATCCACCGGCTCCAACGGCGTTTCGCTCATGTCCAGCTTCCTCCTGGGTTCGGGTGTGACCTCGCGACTGTGAGTCGCCCGACTGCCTGGTACCCCACGGTATGCAGATACCACCGCCGGACGCGCACAGCGTGATTTTAACAGACGTACAAGCGAACGGGGGGCCGCAATCGCGGCCCCCCGCCGGTGGTGCTGTCGGGATTTAGGGGCTAACCCCTCCCGAATCGAGGCGGGGTCACCCCCTACAGCCACCTCGACGATCATGTTGCATGAAAGTCATCACCTCCTTTGTCTGAGGCTATGATATCGGGCCTCATGAGGAGTGTCAAAACGACTTCCGAGAGTTTTTTCAGGCACAAACCGACGGGCAGATCCGCTGCAACTTGCCGGCTGTACAGCCATCCGGGCCGCACCGCCGTGGCTCATGAACCCGTTCATTTCACCTCCGCGCGGACAAGTTGGTCGTTCTCATACCGCACATACAGGTAAGGGCTTTCCGTCCGCCACCGGAGCAGAACAGACGGGAGTGTGAGCACCGGAGAAAAGACCAGGGCGTACCCGTCTTTCTGGTAGGTCCCGGCCTTCGAAGTGCCTCCGCTACCGGACGTTTCCGGTTCGCCGAGGAGCGCTCGGCCCTCGGCGCGGCTCATTCCGGGGCGGAGATGGGAGTTGAGCAGGCTGTCCACCAGCCGCAACCGGCGCACATCATCCGGCGGAGAGATGCCCATTCCGGAGTAATTGGAGTGGAATGCTTGCCAACGCCGGGAATTGAACGGCTCCGGAGTCGGCGACCGGAGCAGCAGGCACAGCAGCGTTACCGCGGCCACTCCCGCGAGCACGCGGCGTTGGCGTCGAGACAGCGATCGACCTGGCATCGGCTTTTCTCCGCGCGCCCATCGGGGGCGCCCTTCCAACCCCGAGACGCCGGGACCCTACCGGCGGTTCCGCGCGGCATCCTCCACCGCAATCACCGTACGGGACAACTCTCCGCGGCTCATCGATAATAGGGGGTATGGAACTCCCGATTCTAGAATCACAGCCGCCGGCGACAAAGCCGCCCCTGGTCGGAAAGACACGAGCCGAACTGGAGGCGCTCCTCCGCGAGGTCGGCCAGCCCGCCTACCGCGGCCGGCAGGTCGCTTCGTGGATCTATGCCCGGGGAGCGCGGGCGTTCTCCGAGATGACGGACCAGCCGGCCGTCCTCCGGGAGCGCCTCGCGGAGCGGTTCGACGTGGGCCGCTCGGCTGTTGTGGCCCAGCAGGTGTCCCGCGACGGCACTGCCAAGCTCCTGCTGCGCTATGCCGACGGCAAGGAGATCGAAACGGTGGTGCTCCCCTACCCGGACCGCACCTCCGTCTGCATCTCCAGCCAGGTCGGCTGCCCGGTCGGCTGCGTCTTCTGCGCCACCGCGACGATGGGCTTCGCCCGCAATCTCACCGCTGGGGAGATGGTGGACCAGGTGCTCACCGCCCGGGAAGCGAGCCCCAACGGTCGCCTGACCCACGTGGTGGTGATGGGCATGGGCGAGCCGATGCTGAACTACGACGAGTTGGTCCGCGCCCTGCGCCTGTTGCATGAAGAGGTCGGCCTCTCGTACCGGCACCTGACGGTCTCTACCTCCGGGCACGTGCCCGGCATCCGCCGGCTGGCCGAGGAGGGGCTCCCGGTAACCCTGGCGCTCTCCCTGCACGCGCCGAACGACGCGCTTCGCTCCAGCCTCATCCCACTCTCTAAGAAGTGGGGCGTGGAGGCGGTGATGGAAGCGGTCCGCGAGTACCTGGACAAGACCGGCCGCCGAGTGACGCTGGAGTACCTGCTCCTCGCCCGGGTGAACGATGAGGAGGAGCACGCGCGCCAACTGGCGGACCTGTGCCGGGGGATGATCACGCACGTGAACCTGATCCCCTGGAACCCCGCGGACTCCTTCACCCGCTTCGAGGCGCCGGGACGAGGCCGCGTGCGCGCGTTCCGCGACATCCTGGAATCGTACGGGATCACGGTGACGGAGCGGATGGAGCGTGGCCAGGACATTGCCGCCGCCTGCGGGCAACTGGCGATCGAAGGATCGGCCGCCGGAGCACCGAGCTAATCCGCGCGCGCCTCCCATCCGAAGCTATTACTGATGAGAGCAGAAACCACTAACGAGGACGGAGTAATGGAGTGCTGGAGAACTGGAGTAGTGGTGCTGCTACTCCAACACTCCCCTACTCCATTACTCCTGGAGCGCTAGTAGTCCACGCTCAGAGTAGTAAGGACATTCCGTCTCGCCGCTGTCCGTGACAGGCGGTAACGTGCGGTGCTCGGCACAAGGGTAGCAAGAGAACCTTATGAGTGAACTGAAGGTGGGAATCGTAGGCTGCGGCGGGATCGGCGCCGTGCACGTGAAGTCGTGGGCCAAGGTGGAAGGCGCCCGCATCGTGGCCGCATGCGATGCGGACGGCGCGCGGGCCGAGGCCACCGGCGCCAACGCCTACACGGATTGGGCGACGATGCTGGAGAACGAGCAGCTCGACGCCCTCGATATCTGCACGCCGCCGAACCTCCATCCGGCCATCGCGCTCGAGTCGCTGAGGCGCGGGATCCCGACGATCTGCGAGAAGCCGCTGGCCCGCACCCCGGACGAGGCCCGCGAGATCACCGAAGCGGCCACCGCTTCCGGCACGCTGCTGATGACCGCATTCTGCCACCGGTTCCACCCGCCGGTGGAGCTGGTGCGCGGTCTCATCCAGGACGGCACACTGGGGCCGGTGGTGATGTTCCGGAACCGCTTCGGCACCCGCTTCAAGGGCGTCGAGGACCGCTGGTTCAGCAACCCGGAGGTGGCCGGCGGCGGAACCCTGATGGACACCTCCATCCACAGCGTGGATCTGTTCCGCTACCTGGTGGGCGAAGTCAGCGCGGCCTCTGCTGCCGTGGGGACCTTCAACCCGGCGATTCAGGGCCTCGAAGACAGCGGCGCGATGATCCTGAAGGCGGAGAGCGGCGCCATCGGCGTGATCGAGGCGAGCTGGATGACGCCGTGGTCCGCCAACGTGGTGGAGATCTACGGTGAGAACGGCGCCGCGGTGATCGACTACGACAACGGCGTCACCCGCTACCGCCTGCAGGGAGACGCGGACTGGACGACCCCCGACACCGGCGACGGGGACCGCTTCGTGAAAGAGCTCCAGCACTTCGCCGCCGTGCTGCGCGGCGAGGGTGAGCTCCGGGTTACCGGACAGGATGGGCTGCGCGCCGTCGAGATCATCCACCAGGCGTACGGGAACCCGGTCGGGTAGGCGAAGGCTGACGGCTGCGGCGCCGGATTCGGAGCCGCAGCCGGGTAACGTTGCCCTGCGAGCGTGCAGGTGGTACAATCCCCTCCGGACGCCGGGCGAGTGGTGAAATGGCAGACACGGCGGACTTAAAATCCGCTGCCGAAAGGCATGAGGGTTCGAGTCCCTCCTCGCCCAAAACGAGAAGACGCCCCGCCGTGTGGTGGGGCGTCTCTTCATTTTCCGGGCCTTAATCGAACGGAAGCTGACCGGTGTAACCTCCCGGAGACGGCGGGGGATCGATTACGGGGGCTACTTCCAGCCATTCGTCCGGGCAGGGGCGGAGCAGCCGCTGAAGGTGATCCGGCTGCGAGCGCG
>JAJFMS010000409.1 GCA_020696885.1 Armatimonadota bacterium
CTGCGTGAGGTAGATCGCCTGATACGAGGGTCCGCCCACGTTCAACCGGGTGATGATGCGCATTACCCGCAATGGAGACACACTAGCCATTGCTCATTCGCCGCCTGTTTCCCGATTGCTCGAGCTGGAATTCCCGTCCGGATTCACAATTCTTGAAATAGTGGGAAGCCGCCCGGAGTTAAAGGGTGTTCGGCCGCTATCAGGGATAGGACGCCCCCGATAAGCCACTCCCGAACAGAACGTCGGCACCTGGGGCAAGGAAGTAGAAGCGCAGCAGCCGGAATCAGCGCTGGTCGGTATCCTGGCGGCGCGTTTCCACCCACCGGCCCAGCGACTCCGGGTCCGTGATCCGGCCGCTCGCCTGCTGCCGCAGCAGGTCGCGAGTAAGTACGGTATTGAAGCGCGGGCCGTACTGAACGCCCGCGTGGCGCCCCGGCAGCTTCACTCCATACGGCACGCGGTACTCGGCCTTAGGCGAAAGGCCGATCTCCCGGAGCCAGTGATCGCTGGTCACGATCACGGTGCTCCGCTCCCACGTCCCAGCCCGGGTCATGGCGCTTCGCACCTCCCCCAGCGCCTGGTCGCAGAGCGCCAGGTTCCCCAGGTACGCCTCCAGATCCCACGGCCGCCGCACGGCGAGCCGCTTGCCGGACCGGTCGTAGATCCCGGGCAGGTGGGGCACCGGAAAGTGCACGTAGACCAGGTCTAGCTCCGGGTCCGTGGTGAGGCGCGTGGCCGCGGCCAACAGCCGCTCGTATGACCGGGTGTGGTGCTTCCCAAAGAGGCTCGGGCCCGCCTGTGGCCCCAGGATCTGGGCCAGGGCGGCCTGGTGGAGCATGATCTCGGGCATGGGGCGCGCCGGGCGATCGTGCCAGTAGTAGAACGTCTCCCAGGTGGCGTCGTCGAGATCGTGACCCAGTACCCGCGGGTAGGGATGATACCAGCCGGCCGCCGCGGTCCGCTCCCCCCGCTCACGAGCATCGGTGAAGAGAGTCGGGGTGTCGCGCCAGGAGACCGGCGCCTGGCTCCCGCGGAACCGGATGCGCAGCTCGGACGCGCCGGCTTTGGTGACGGTGGTTGCCCGGCGCCCGGAGAGCAGACCCGGAATGGAGTGCAGCGTATTTCCCGCTGCCGGGAACGCCTGGTCGGCCCACCACGCTTCGCGGCGGAACCGATCGAACTCCGGCAGCGAGAGGCCCGCCGGGCGTTCGTCGAAGGCGATCCGGTAGTCCAGCTCGTCAAACAGCAGGATGACGGTCCGGGAGCGCGGTCCGGACGTGGTGATCGGTCGGGCAGCACGGGGCACGACCGTCGCGGCGGCCTCGGCGTGGAACGCGGACCAGCCCGCCTGCAGCAGCAGCAGAGGAAAGAACGGGAACAGCACCAGCGGAACGTTGGCCGCAGCCCGCAGCAGGACCGCCGGGCGCTTGACGAAGAGGTAGCAGGCGCCTGCGGCCGCCACGGCCGCAACTCCCATGAGCCCGTACTTGAGGAGGCGTCGGAGCAGCGGGTTCATGGCCGCCAGGGTGACCGGGGACGAGACCGAGCGCTGGAACTGGAGCGCCGCGAAGCAGAGCAGCGCGATCAGGACGACCGCCGTGATCCGCGTGGCGGCCGGCGATTCCCACTTCCGGTAGAGCCGCGCCAGTCCGAACAGCGCCGCGCCCAGCCACAGCACGTGGAGCACCATGCCCAGCAGGTCCAGCGGGCCGGCGGGCGCGGCCATGTAGTACCGGTTCGCCGGGGTCAGGAACAGCGCCACCCACGGGTAGATGAAGCAGAGGCTGGCGAGCGAGACCGCCCGCGCCAGGTCACGCCCCATGCGTCCCCCGCCGGCGCATCACGTACAGCCGTCGACTGGAGCCGGAGACCGCGTGGTCCCGTTCTAGGTCGAAGCGCTGCCGGAACGCGCTCTCGAACGCGTCGCGGGTGAGCGTGGAAAACAGCTCCTCGCGGCCACGGGTAAGGCGCTGGAACATCGGGTCGTCCGGTCCCACCCACTCGATGAGCAGGCGATCCGTGGTGAGGTCTGCCGCCAGATCCACGATCTCGTCCAGCGGGATCCGCTCGGTCACCAGCAGGTGGTGCACCAGCGCCAGCATCAACACCAGCGAGAACCCGCCGCGGGCGCGCTCCAGGAAGGAGAGCGACTCGCGGTTCCGCCAGCCCAGCGCCGGCGTGGGACGAGCCAGGTTCACTACCAGCGGGAGGATGTCCAGATCTGCCTGCCGGGCTCGCCGCCAGACGGCGGCCACCACGGCCGGGTCGGCATCCACCGCCACCACCTTCGCGCCCGCCTGCGCCGCGAGGGCGCTGAAGTGCCCGGTATTGCACCCGGCGTCCAGCACCCGCCGGCCGCCGCACTCCTGGAGCGCCGTGCGGCAGAACTGCTCTTTATCGCGGAACGAGGCCTCGCTGTAGCTCTCCGGCTCGGCGCCGTAGCCGGTCCAGCCGGAGCGCTCCGGCAGCGGGCTCACGCGATCGAGCGTGCGCCGGAGCTGTGCCAGCGTGGACTGGAGGATGAAGCGGGCCTGCTCCGCGCCTCCGGATGACCGGCCCTCATACAGCTTTCCGCCCTGCCGCTCCGCCCCACCGCTCAGCCATACCGGCAGCGTCACCAGGCCCAGCACCGGCGGGCGGAGCCGCTCCAGCGGTCCGTACATCCGATAGACCGCCTCCGGCGCGATCCCGTCGCGGCGGCTGAGGAGCAGCTCGCCGCAGGGTATTCCGAAGCGCCGCTCCACCAGCAGCGGCAGCACGAAGGCGCGCAGGAACTGGGCCTGCGCCAGCCAGAGCGGGTCATCCGCGCGCCGCTGCTCCACGGACAGCACGTCCACGAAGACCGGACGCGGACCGTCGAACAGCACGTTGTACGGCGTGGCGTCCTTGAGCCCCAACCCTTCGGCGGCCGCACGGGACGCCAGGTGGAGCGTGAGCTCGGCGGCGGCGCGGAGCATCTCCGCGGGCCATTCGTACGGGTACGACGGGAACGGCACCCGCTCGTGCTCCAGCGCCAGCTCCACTTCGAGCCCCGCGGCCGCCCGGGTGACCGGCTCCGCGCGGAGGAGACGCTCTTGTTCCAAGACGTCGAGCACGCGGGTGGCGGGCAACTGGCGGGTGCGGGAGAGCTCCGCCCAGGCAGCGGAGGCCAGGAACGCGCGGAGCTGCGCCGCGCCCTGCGGGTTCACGAGGCGCACCACGCGATCATCGTGGAGCAGCAGCCTACCGCCCGGATCTCGAAACGAGGAGGCGACCGCGGCGGACGTCTGCGCTCCCGGCGCCGTCGTGCTCACTTCGCCGCCGGCGTCTCACCCGCCGGGGGCTCGGCTGCGTCCGCGGGGTGGTCGCGCCGCGTCCAGCGGAAAAGGCGAGCGAAGGATTGCCGGAAGAAGAACACGATGCCCAGGATGCCCGCACCGATCGCCTGGAGCAGCAGCGCGCCGGAGCCGGGGTCCACGTAGGCGGCGTGCGCGGGCGGGGTAGCTGCAATTCCCAACAGGGCGCTGGCTACGAGCACGTTAAGGCAGCTTCGCCAGCTTTCGGGGAGTTTACCTGGTTGCACTCCGTCTCCCCTCAGCGGCGCAGAGCGCCCGTCGAACTCGGAGACCCGATCATCTCCCGGTGCCAGAGCTCCAGCATCAGCAGGTTCCAGAGCACCAGTTGCCGGTCGCTCCGGCCCTCCACGTGCTCGCGCATGATCCGCTCCAGCGGCTCGCGCTGGAAGTAACCGCGGCCAAGGCTCTGCTCGGAGAGGAGCGCGTCGTGCAGCAGCTCTCGCAGCGGGCCGCGGAACCACTGCCCCACCGGCACCCCGAAACCCATCTTCGCCCGGCGCACGTTCTCGGTGGGCAGCAGGTCCGCAAAGGCGCGCTTCGGCAGGTGCTTCAGTGTCTTGCCGCGCAGCTTCATCCCGATCGGCAGTTGCGCTGCGAACTCCATCACTTCGTGGTCCAGGAACGGCGACCTCGCCTCCAGGCTGTTGGCCATCGAGGTGATGTCCACCTTGACCAGCAGGTCGTACGGCAGGTACGACTGCACGTCCACCGCCATCGCCGCTTCCGCGGGATCGAGGCCGGTGGTGCCTTCGAATAGCGCGTCCGGCCAGACCGGATCCTGGTTGCCCTGCAGCTCGCTCTTGAAGCCCGGGGTATAGAGCTGTTCCTTGTCTGCGTCGTTGCAGTAGCCCAGCCAGCGCTGGTAACGCTGGGCCATCGGCTGCGCGGCCACGGAGAGGAAGCGTCGAGCGCGGCGCAGCGGGCTCTTCGTGTTCGCGGAGTCCGGCACCAGGCCCATCAGGCCGCGAGTAATCGGGCCGCAGCCGGGGATGCGGCGGATCCGCTCCGCCAACTGGTTGCCCAGGTACCGCTCGTACCCCGCGAAGCTCTCGTCGCCGCCGTCGCCGTTCAGGGCCACGGTCACGCTCTGCCGGGTCATCTGGCTGACGTAGAACGTGGGGATCGCGGACGAATCCGCGTATGGCTCGCCGTAGTGCCGCACCAGCTTCGGCAGGATCGCCAGCGCGTCCGGGCGCACCACGAACTCCTGGTGGTCCGTGCCCCACCGCTCGGCCACCCGCCGCGCGTGGTCCAGCTCGTTAAACGATGCCTCTTCGAACCCGATGGAGAACGTCTTCACCGCCCCAGGGGACAGCTTCGCCATCAGCCCCACCACGATGCTGGAGTCGATCCCGCCCGAGAGGAACGCGCCCACCGGCACGTCGCTGATCAGGCGCAGCCGCACCGCCTCGGTCAGCTTCTCCCGGAGCGCCTCGCAC
>JAJFMS010000410.1 GCA_020696885.1 Armatimonadota bacterium
GTCGTTGAAGACGGTGCGGCCTTTGGCGTCCAGCACCGTCAGCCGGGAGTTCACCACCTGCAGGATGTGCGTGGGACTCTTCGCAATGGCGCAGTCGGGCGGTCGTGCCGGCTCGGTCGGGTCCCACGCCAGTCCGAAGTACGGCTTCGGCTTCTTTGCGGCGGCCTGCACGGCTCGCCCCGGGGCAGACACGCTGGGAAAGAGGGTAGGGAGCTGCGCCGCGGCGCGAGCACGAGCTGCGGGCTTCAACGCGTCCACGCCGGGAAGCCGGGTCAGCGGCACGGGCTGACTCTCCTGCGCCGTGCGATGGCCCTGCCCGCGGGCAGCAGCGGCGAGCGAGAGCTGCATACTTCGAATCGGCGCGTCTGCGGTAGGTAGCCGCTCGCTGCGGGGTACCCGGCCGCGGGCGGGCGCAGGTAGGCAGCATGCAAGGGTTCCTGCAGCCGCTGCCGCCAGGCACCACCGCCCCGTCGAACGCCTCTTAGTAGTATTTCCGGTCATCAGATCTCCCGTTTCTCCACTACTTATCGTCGGCGATCCGGGAAGCGGCACACAACCGCGAGAGGGCGCGCACGCACCCCTCGTCAGTGTGGGGGAGTTCATGTGATAATAGGACGCTCATTAGGTACGTCGGCAATCAAGAGGCGCGGGCGGGAGAAGGGTCTGTGCGACGAGTTGTGATCACCGGAATCGGGCTGCGGGCGCCCCTGGATTTCGACGGCGTCGTGTCCGGCGCGAGCGCGCTCGTGCCGCCAACAGGATGGGAAGTGCCTGGCTGCCCGATTCTGGTGGGGGCCGTGGCGGGCGACGTGGCGGCGGAGGTGCGGGCGCTGCCCGGAAATTGGCGCCCCGACCGGTTGGACCCGGTTTCGCACTTCGCCCTGGTGGCGGCGGACCTGGCCCGTAAGGACAGCGGACTGGAGTCTCCGGCGGCGCTCGAAGCCGCGGCGGTGGTCGTCGCTTCGGCGATGGGTGGGGAGCGCACGCACCACGCCGCCAGCGCGGCGCTGACGGAGCACAAGCTGACGGACCGGAAGCTGCGGCTCTCGCCGTTCACGGCCCCGAAGCTGATGCCGAACGCCGCCTCCGCGAACGTAGCCATGCTGTTGGGCTCGCACGGCCCGAACGTCAGCCCCGCGGCGGCCTGCGCCAGCGGCGCCTACGCCATCGCCCAGGCGGCGGACCTGATCCGGCTGGGACGCGCCGACGTGGCCGTCACCGGAGCGGCGGAAGCCCCGTGCGAGGAGATCGCGGCGCGGACCTTCCTCTCCGGCGACGCGCTTTCCCCTACCGGGCAGTCGCTGCCGTTCCATCGCACGCGCAACGGCTTCGTACTGGCCGAGGGCGCGGCGGTGCTGGTGCTGGAAGAGCTGGAGCACGCGCGCAGCCGCGGCGCCCGCATCTACGCGGAGCTGTCCGGCACCGGCCTCACCTGCGACGCTCACCATGTGGTGGCCCCGTATCCGGGCGGAACCTATGCCGCGCAGGCGATGCGCCGCGCCCTGGCCGAGGCCCGGCTGGCGCCGGAGGCGGTGGGCTACATCAACGCGCACGCCACCGGCACGCCGCTGGGCGATATGGCGGAGACGCGGGCCGTGCGGGAAGTGTTCGGCGCGTCTCCGCCGCTGATCAGCGCCACCAAGGGCGCCACCGGCCACCTGCTGGGCGGGGCGGGGGCGCTGGAAGCGGCGTTCACGATCCTGGCGATCTACACCGGCACGATCCCGCCCACGCTCCACCTGGACCCGGAAACGACGGATCCCGAGTGCTCCGCGGGCGGGTTCGACTTCGTGCCCGGCGCCGCCCGGGAAACCCGGCTTCAGGCGGCCATCAGCAACAGCTTCGCCTTCGGCGGGCACAACGCGTGCCTGCTGTTCACGCGGTTCACGGGGTAACAAGCGGACGCCCTCATCGCTCGGGGCGGTGAGGGCGTTCCCTGTAGCCGGCGCGTCGCCAGACCGCCGGTGTCCTCGGATCTCGTGGACCGTCCAGCAAAGCCGCATTCGTCCCGGAGGCTGGAACGGGCTACTCCAGCACGCCACTCCTCCGGGGCTCCGGCTGCACCGCCGGGGGATGACTAACGGCTACGGCCTCCATCGCCGCGTGGTACAGGGCCTGCGCACTGGTATCCCAGGAAAACCCCGCCACGCTCCGCTGCAGCTCCTTCGCATCCCATGACGCTCCCAGCGCTTGCCGGAGCGCGGCCCCCAGCGCCGCGGCATCGGACGGCGGCACGAGGAGCGCGGTGCGCTCGCTGACCAGCTCCGGGATCCCGCCTACCCGCGTAGCCACCACCGGCCGGCCGCTGGCAAGCGCTTCCAGGATCACGTTCGGGCAGCCTTCTCGCACGCTGGGGAGGCAGAAAACGTCCGCGGCGGCCATCCACTTCGGCACCTCGTCGTGCGGGCGGCGGCCCTGGAACCGGACCGCGTCCGCCACCCCGGCGCTCTCCGCGCGGGCACGCAGCTCTCCTTCCAGCGGACCGCAGCCGACCAGGTGTACGGTGAAGTCCAGCGTTCCTGCTTTCCGCAGGCCCGCCACCGCGTCGATCAGCACGTGCAGCGCCTTGGCCTCCACCAGGTAGCCCACATATACCACGTGCCGGCCGGCCGGATCGAGCCCCAGCTCCCGGCGCGCCTCGGCCGCACTGCGCGGCTGAAAGCGGTCGCTGTCTACCCCGTTGTGGTGCACCAGGATCTTCTCGTCCGGAACGCCCAACTCCAGCAGCCGCTCCCGCAGAGCGCCGCTGACGGCCAGCACGCGGTGGGCGCGATCCATCGCGCTGCGGATCTGTCGGCGGCGCAGCGGGAACTGCGACTGCACGTTCACGTCGCTGCCGTGTACCTTCGCCAGCAGCGGCACGTCCAGCAGGCGCGAGGCCATGGCGCCCACCACCACGTCCGGGAACGCCCAGGTGGCGAGGATCGCGTCGAAGGGGAATTCGCGGCGCACCCGGAGTAGGTGTGGCAGCACGGCCGCCGCCATCTGGGCAGGGTACAGGTCGCGAGCGATGCCCGGCGTGAGCGCGTAGCGTGGGTGCCAGGCCGGCAGCCCGCGCACCTCTTCCCGGTAGGGCGCCGCCGAGGGTCCGGCGCCGTGCCAGAGCTTCACCGGAAACCACTGGATCGGGGAGACGACGCCTACCTCGCAGTACCGGTTGAGCGCCAGCGCCTGCTGGAGGTTGAAGGTACCGCGCACTGGATCGGCGCCGTTCGGGAAGTAGCCGGAAAAGAAGAGCAGCTTCATCAGGACTTCGTTCAGGAGTAGTTCACGCAGCACAGATCAGGCGTCCGTTGGCCGGGGTTGCTCTCGTATTTACCCGGCCGTCCGCATGGTAAACGCCTCCCACCACAGCGCCCGCTTCGTTCCGCGGCAGGGGTTTGGATTCCAGGCGCCCGGGTAGGATCTGGTCGAGATGACCCACCCGAGCACGCCTACGATGGAAACCCGCTACCAGACCAAGCTGATCACGAGCGACGACGAGCTGCGCGCCCTGGCAACCGAGTGGCGGGCGCTCCACACCGCCGCGGACCGCCGCAACCCGTTCCTGAGCCACGAGTGGACCCTCGCCTGCCGCGCCCATCACTGCCCGGACGCAGAGCTATGGGTGGTGGCGGCCCGAAAAGGGGACCGTTTGGTGGGCATCGCGCCGCTGCGGCGAGAGCGTGAAGCCGGCTTCAAAGTCTTGCGGTTCATCGGCGACGGGCGCTCCGATTACCTCGGCTTCCTGCTCGGCCCGGAGCCGGCCGCGGCGCAGGACGCGCTGCTGCAGGGTCTCCAGCAGCGGCGCAGCGAGTGGGACCTGGCGATCCTCCGGCAGCTCGCGCAGCCGTACAGCCAGCTCGCTGCCGCGGCCCCGCCCGACTCCCTCCGCGCCTACGACACCGAAGGGACCGTGGCCCCGCACCTGATCTTTCCGGGCAACTGGGACGCGCTGCTCGCGGCGGGACCCGGCTGGCTGAAGCGGATGCAGAAGGCCTCCCGCAAGTGGATCAAAGACGGGGGCACTGTGCTCCGCATCGAGGATGCCGAGGCGGCGCGCTATGTAGACCAGATCACCGAGATCGAGGCCGCGTCCTGGAAAGGCGAGGAAGGCGTGGCCCGCTTTCAGCCGGGTCGCGGGCAGCGGCTCCTGCGGGAGGCGCTGGAAGAGCTCTGCCCCCGGGGCGAGATGGAGCTCTGGATGGCCTGGAAGGACGACCGTCCCGCGGCGTTCGAGATCAACTTCCTGGCGCCGGGCCGGATCTGGCTCTACCAGGGTGCGTACCGCACCGATTACCGGAAGTACTCCCCCGGCGGCGTGCTGGACTTCCTCTCCATCGAGCGAGCCTGGAACGAAGGCGCGCGCGAATACGACTTCATGAGCGGCGATGAGCCGTATAAGGCGGAGCGCACCTCGGCGCAGCGCTCCATTCGCTACCTGGCGTTGCACCCGGAGACGGTGCGCGGGCATCTGGCTTATGGATTGCTGGTCGCGCCTCGCTGGGGGCTGAAGAGCTACGCGCCGGCCCGGGCCGCCCACCAGTGGTGGGTGCGGCGCGCCAGGCGTGGCCCGCGGCCCACCCGCCCCGAGCCTGCCGCGCAGGCCCTTTCCGGAGGAACCACTCGATGAGCCGCACCCGACCCCTGGCCTGCGTGATCGGCGACATCGACCTCGTCCGCCCGCTCGGCCTCGCCGGCATCCGTTCTGCCGTGGTCGCCAAGCCCGGCGACCCGATCCGCTACTCGAGATTCACGGAGCAGGTGATCGACTGGCTGGACCCGTGGAA
>JAJFMS010000411.1 GCA_020696885.1 Armatimonadota bacterium
GGTGCTGGAGCTGAGCTGCACCGTGGCCGGCACGCCCACCGAGAACGCACTGGCGACCGTAGCGGTCTGGCCGTCCGGGTTAGTGACGGTGATACTCCGTGGGCCGCCCCCTGCATTCGCCGCCACGTCGAAGCGGAGCGTGATGCTGGTAGGGCCATTGTAGGTAAACTGGAGGTTGTCGATGCCCGGGGGCGAGCCGCCGCCCACCTGCACACTAAGGCGCCCGGTGAAGCCCGCACCGGGATCGTAGAAGCCGGTGCCGGTGAGCGGCAGGGTGACGTTCGACTGCCCCTGCTCCAGGGTGAAGTTCGGGCTGTCCAGCACCGGCGGCGGCGAGGCCAGCCGCGCCACGCGCGTCCCCCAGCGACTCGCCACCGGGGGGTTGCCCACCGGGGTACTGGGAGCCTCGGCATACTCCTGGATGGTCCAGAGGCTCATGGTGTCGGACGGGTCCAGGCTGGTGTAGCTGTAATCCCCCCACCGGTTGCGCGGTGGATCGTTGAGGTCGAGCTGGTTGTAGGGCGCTACGCCGGACCGGAGCACCACCGGCGTGCCCATCGTTCCCGGGGGATCCGTGGCCAGTCGCCCCGCGTAGAACGCGCCGACGAACTCGCTGTTCTTGGAGCCGGAGAAGGCGATCACGGCATGGCCCTGGCCGTTCACCATAATCGAGGGGAAGTAGTAGAACCAGGGATCGGCCGTCGCCGGGTCCCACACCCGGCCGTTCTGCACCAGCGTGGGCGTGCTCCCGGAGACGTTGATCTCGAACCACTCGCAGGCCGTGCGGTTGCCGGGGTCCGACCCGGAGTGAGTACCGTTGGCGTTCACGCAGACGTTCCGGCTCGTCCAGAGGCGCCCCCCGCGGATGGTGGCGGACTGGAGCCGCACGTCGCCGGTGTTGATCGCGTTCGCACCCACGCTGCCGCTCGCGGGCGCGGAGGGAATCTGTAGCGAGACCACCGGCGTGGGCAGCGTGGCAGTGTTGCTCAGCTGCGGGGTGCCGCCGGACCAGGTGATCTTCCGATAGAGCAGGCTGGGCGAGCCGGGGCTGGAGGAGAAGAGCCACGCGGGGTCGCCGGCTCCCACCGGGTCCAGGTTCAGCGCCGGTTGCGGCGTGCTGAACATGTCCTGGATACGGGCCCACTGCGAGAGGGTGCCGAGGGAGGGCGAAGCAGCCAGCAGGGACGCCTTCGGCATGGCGACGATCTTGGCGGACGTCATCACCACGGAGCCGGTGTTGACGTTGAACGCGAAGATCCGGACCACCGCGTAGACGCCGTTGCTGTCCATGCCCAGCGTAGGATAGTCCGTGAACGAGGCGATCTGGTTGCCGCCGACCACCTGGTTCGGATCGCCCACCGGGATGACGTACTTGTCCCAGATCGTGGTGGGGTCCGAGGAGCGGGAGACCGCCAGGAGGAGGTGGTTTGCCGAGCCGAGCCCGCCCACCAGCGGCCCGAACTCCAGCGCGCAGGCGAACCACCGGCCGCTCTGCCGGTCGTACACCACGCGCGGATCGAAGCCGCCGTTGCGCGGGTAGGTGACGCCCTGGAAGGTGAAGTTGAAGAAAGTGTTCAGCCGGATCGGGTTGGCCGCGGCCACTCCGCTCTTGTTGTAGAACGCGACCGAGCCGTTGATCACCTGGACAAAGTGGTTCGGACCGATAGCGCCGCTGGTGTCCGGGGGGTAGGACCAGGCGCTGAACCGGCTGACCTGGTCCTGCATTCCGAAGCCCTGAAACGCCGAGCCGATCGTCTGCGGAGTGGGAACCGTCGCCGCCTGGAAGAAGCCCTGGGGTGCGGCATTAGCCCGGCCCTCCCGTTCTCGCTCACGCTCTTCCTCTTCACCCTCCCACGGCTCCACCGGGTTCGCCAGGGCCGACGGCGGGATGTTCTCCGCGAGGATCTGGGCGCGCCACTGGAGATCCCGGCGGCCCATCTGGGCGACCGATTCGGAGAACGGCGTTCGAATGGCCTCCAGCCGCGCGCCGCGCTGCCACTGGGTGCGAGCGCTGACAGCACCGCCGTTGAAACCTAAGGCCGAAAGGGCGAGCAGGACCGCGAGAACGATCGAGACACGGATCCATCCGCGAGCGGGCAGGGGAGAGGACATCATCCAGGAAGATCTCCGGCGGTGACCACAGGTGCCGTCTCGCGCGCGGCGTGATACGCTGCACCTCGGATAGCAGCGGGCTGGCGCAGGCTTGGGCGACTGGGCGGCATCATTGCCGCGGCTCGATACAGGCAGGTGGTCATGTCTGGATTATGGCGGTCCGGCCGAAGCGCTTGAAAGCGGCCCGCACTGAAAGCCGGTGCCGGCGGCTCGGAGGGCGCCTCGCGAGGCCGCCGTCTATACGACGAGCGGAGAAGCCCCCGGGGTTGCACCGGAAGGGAATTCAATCGTAGCAAGGAACTGAGGACCGGCGCCCCATGGCGGTGGGCGGTCCAGATCAGACGAGATCGGGGAGGCAGCGTGACAGAGATCAACAGCAACTGGAATCCCTCGCAGCGGGTCCTGATGGGTCCCGGGCCGAGCGCCGTCTCACCGCGCGTGCTCCAGGCGATGGCGCAGTGGACGATCGGACACCTCGATCCGGAGTTCCTGGCGCTGATGGACGAGACGATGAGCCTGATGCGGTACGCGTTCCAGACCGCCAACCCGCTCACGTTTCCGGTGTCCGGCACCGGCAGCGCCGGCATGGAAGCCACGTTCGTCAACCTGCTGGAGCCGGGCGACCGGGTGGTGGTGGGCGTCAACGGCGTGTTCGGCGAGCGGATGTGCGACGTGGCGAGCCGCTGCGGCGCTGAAGTCCGCCGGGTGGAAGCCCCCTGGGGACGCATCATCGACCCTGCGGACGTAGCGACGGCGGTGCGCGAGTTCCAGCCGAGCCTGGTGGCGGTGGTGCATGCGGAGACCTCCACCGGCGTGCTGCAGCCGCTGGAAGAGATCCGGACGGCCACCCACGCGGCGGACGCGCTGCTGCTGGTGGACTGCGTGACCTCCCTGGGCGGGGTGGACCTGCGCATCGACGAGTGGGGGATCGACGTGGCCTACAGCGGCACCCAGAAGTGCCTCTCGTGCCCGCCCGGCCTGGCGCCGGTGACGTTCGGAGAGCGCGCGTTGGCCCGGTTCGACCGCCGCACCACCAAGCCGCAGAGCTGGTACCTGGATATCGGGATGATCCGGCGGTACTGGTCGGGTGAGCGCCTCTACCACCACACGGCGCCGATCAACGCGATCTACGGCCTGCGCGAAGCACTGCGCCTGATCGCCGAAGAAGGACTGGAGCAACGGTTTGCGCGGCATAAACAGAACGCCGCCGCGCTGCACGCCGGCCTGCAGGCGATGGGCCTGGAGCTGTTCGCGCAGGAGGGTCACCGGCTGCCGTCCCTCACCACCGTCCGCGTGCCCGAGGGCTGCGACGAAGCGGCGATCCGCGCGGCGCTGCTGAAGGAGTTCGACCTCGAGATCGGCGGCGGGCTCGGCCCGGTGAAGGGCAAAGCGTGGCGCATCGGCCTGATGGGAGACAGCAGCACGCCGCGGAACGTGTTCTACTTCCTCTCGTGCGTGGAGCGGCTGCTGAAGCGGCAGGGCGTGGCGGTCTCCAGCGGGTTGGAAGCGGCGCAGGCGGCTTTGGGGTAGGGGGGGTTTAGAGGGGATGGACCCTACCCCGGCCTTCGGCCACCCCTCCCCATCCCATCGGATGGAGAGGGACCGGGGGCCGGAAGTAGGGTTCGCTTGGCAACCGGCCAATCCGGTTGTGCTGGTCCAAACTTCTCCCGGCCTCCCTCTGCGGCCGCCCAGGGGGCACCCGGCGTCCTTTGCGTCTCTGCGGTTAAACTCGCAAATCTCGTTAGTTAGGGTCCCTTGGAGACACGGTTACCAACCATGACACTACTGGATCGGGTCGCGATTGTTACCGGCGCGGGGCGGGGGATCGGCCGCGCCATCGCGCACGCGCTGGCCGCGGAGGGGTGCGACGTCGTGCTGGCGGCGCGGTCCGAGGATGAGCTGGCGGAGGCGGCGCGCGGCGTGCGGGAGTTCGGTCGCCGGGCGCTGCCGGTGGTGTGCGACGTGAGCGACGAGCTGGACGTCCGCCGGCTGGTAGGCCGGGCGATCGGCGAGTTCGGGCACGTGAACATCGTGGTGAACAACGCCGGGGGAACGTGCCGGAAGCCACTGGTGGAGTACACCATCGAAGACTGGGACCACGTGATGAACGGGCAGGTGCGGGGCACGTTCCTCGTCACCCGGTTCGCGCTGCCTTCGATGCTGGAGCAGGGCTGGGGCAGGGTGCTCACGATCGGCTCCACCGCCGCCCACGTGGGCGTGGCGAACCGGTCCGCATACTGCACCGCCAAGTTCGGGCAGCGCGGCTTCACCGAGGCGCTGGACGAGGAGCTTCAGGGCACGGGCGTGCGGGCGCACATGGTCTCGCCCGGCCCCGTAGCCACTCGGATGCGCGCCGAGGGGTTCCCCAACGAGGTGCCCGAGTCCCTGATCCAGCCCGAGGACGTGGCGGTGCAGGCGATCAACCTGCTGACGCTGCCGGAAACCGCCTACATCCGAGAGGTCTACATCGGCACCGGCCTGCCGACGCGTTACCGGTAAGGACCGCCGGAGATTGCCCGCGAAACACGCGAAAGTACGCGAAAGGGGAGAAGCTTTAGACAGTATAACAGTATCTGTGGGATAGGGACTTTTGGACGAAAGGGCTCGCTGATAAAACGGCCCAACTCCCTTGGCTGCCCTCCCAGAGTTAGAT
>JAJFMS010000412.1 GCA_020696885.1 Armatimonadota bacterium
GAACTCGCCATCCGCCCGTGGGGCACCCGGCGCTGGCTACGGCGTACGCCCCTACCCGCGTGAACGTCGCACGAGCCACCGGCGAAGACCTCTGCCTCTATTCGCCGGCTGATGCCTCGTGCGTTTCCTCGGCCCGCGGGGTGAAGTAACCCCGGGCTGCGTCCGCATCCCGGTGGATCTGCGCCTGCAGGGCTGCCAGGTCCGGGAACCGCTGCTCGTCGCGGACTCGCTCCAGGAAGTCGACGCGGACCTGGCGGTCGTAGAGGTCTCCGTCCCAGTCCAGGACGTGCACTTCCAGCAGCCGCTTCGAACCGTCCACAGTGGGTCGCACGCCCAGGTTGGCGACCCCGGGGTGCGGCGGGGCGTCCGAGCCAGCGACGGCTAGCCGGACCACGTAGACGCCGTTCGCGGGGAGGAGCCGGCGAGGGTCCGTAATCACGTTGGCGGTGGGGAAGCCGAGCCGCCGGCCGAGCTGCGCGCCGCGGGTGATCTCCCCGGGCACGTCATAGGGCCGCCCCAGCAGCAGGGCCGCGTCCGCCACCTTCCCCGCCTCCACGCACGCAGCGATCCGGCTGCTGCTGATGCGCGCGCCGCCCTCCAGCACTGGCGTGATCGGCGTACAGCGGAACCCGAGCTCCTCGCCCAGCCGCTCCAGCAGTCGCACGTCTCCGCGCGCGCCGCGTCCGAAGCGGAAGTTGTCGCTCGCCAGCACCTCCACGGCGCCCAGCTTCCCGACCAGCACTTCCCGTACGAAGGCGTCCGGCTCCTGCGCCAGGAACTCCGGCGTCAGCCGGACCACCACCGCCACATCCGCGCCCTGCGCCTCGATGAGATCCAGGCGCTCCGGCAGGCTGGCGATCACCGGCAGCTCGGTCCCCGGGCGCAGCAGCTCCATCGGGTGCCGATCGAAGGTGAACACCACGGACGGCCCCCCGTTCCGCCGGGCTGCCTCCCCGGTGGCACGGATCAGGGCCTGGTGACCCCGGTGGATCGCGAAGAATTTGCCGATGGTAACGGTCGAGCGCCGCAGCGGCTCGACCAGCGTTTCAAGATCCAGTATGCGACGCATCCGTGTAGCTGAATACCTTATCCGGCGCGATCAGCCGGGCCTCGCGCTGACCGCGAACGGTGGCGATGGCGAGCAGCGCGCCGTGCGGCGCCAGCACGCGGAGCGGCCCCTCGGGCGCATCCTCCGGCGCCGGCACGAACTGGCCGTGTCCTAGCCTGATGGCGTCCTCGTCGCTCACCGTCAGCGCCGGTAGATGGCGCAGCGCGGCGCCCAGCGGGAGCAGCGGCGTGCCGGGCTGCAGGTCGTCCAACGGCACTGCATCCTCGACCCGCAGCTCCCCTACGGCCTCCCGCTCCAGCGCGCTCATCGCGGCGCCGGTGCCCAGCGCGTCGCCCAGGTCATGACACAACGTGCGAACGTAGGTGCCGGCGGAACAGGTCACCCGGAACTCCGCCTCGGCGCGGGGGCCGGGCTGAAAGTCCAGTAGCTCGGCCTGGTAGATGGTAACGGGACGCGGGGCGCGCTCGACCGTCTCGCCCTTGCGGGCCAGCTCGTACAGCCGGCGTCCCCCGACCTTAAGCGCCGAGACCATCGGGGGCACCTGGAGCAGATCACCGACGAGAGCCGTGATCCGGGAAGCCACCTCTTCCCGGGTAACCGCGGAGGCGTCTGCTTCGGACAGCACCACACCGGTGGTGTCCTGGCTATCGGTGGTCACACCGAAGACCACGCGAGCCCGGTAGACCTTGGGCTGGCCCTGCAAGTACTCCAGGATGCGCGTGCCGTTCCCGATCCCAATGACGAGCACGCCGCGCGCCATCGGATCCAGGGTGCCGGCGTGGCCGACCCGGCGCGTGCCCATCACCCGCCGCACCCGCCCTACGCAGTCGTGGGAGGTCGGCCCGGTGGGCTTGTAAAGGTTCAGGATCCCGTGCTGGTTGTCCGACCCGGACGCGCTCATGACTTCCCGGCGCTCTCGACATCCGGCGCGGTTGCCCGTGCCAGCTCGGCGGTAGCCGCCGCGATCACGCGATCCACCGCCTCGTCGAGCGGCCCGGACAGGGTGCAGCCGGCCGCCGCCACGTGCCCGCCGCCGCCGAAGCGGTCCGCCACTCGCGCCACGTTCACGTCTCCGCGGGAGCGGATGCTCACGCGCACCTCGCCGTTCACTTCCTCGCGGGCGAAGACGGCGACCAGGCTGCCGGCCACCATCCGCACCTGATCCACGAAGCCTTCCGTGGCTTCCGTGGAGCTGCCGGTCTCCCGGAAGTCCACCTGCGAGAGCGAGCCCCAGACGATCCGCCCGTCCGTACTCCGCTTCAGCGTGCCGAGGAGCCGCCCCAGAAGGCAGCTCGCCTCGAACGGGCGGACGCCGTAGATCGCTTCATGAATCGGAGCCGGGTGTGCCCCCGCCGCAACCAGCGCACCGGCCTTCCGGAACGTATCCTCGGTCACGTTGCCGAAGCGGAACGAGCCGGTGTCCGTGAGGATCGCGGCCAGCAGGCAGCGCGCAATATCGGCGTCCGGCTCCAGGCCCAGCGCCGTCAACAGGTCAAGCACCAGCTCGCCGGTGGCTGCCGCCGTCGGATCGACCACCTGCACCGCTCCGAACGGGTCCGGACCGGTGTGGTGATCGATGTCGATGGTGACCGGGGCGCCCAGCACCGCCGCTTCCGCCGAGCCGAGACGGTCCGAGCCGTCCGCGTCCAGGCCGATGGCCAGGTCATACGGTCCCCGGGGCGTGCGCAACACCTTCTCCCAGCCCGGGAGGAAGCGGTAGGTCTCCGGCACGCCGTCCTGGCTGACGGCGTCCACCTGCTTGCCCAGCCGCTCCAGCCCCAGCATCAGCCCCAGCAACGATCCCAACGCGTCCGCGTCCGGCCGGACGTGACACGCCAGGAGGATGCTATTCGCTTTCCGGATCTGCGTCGCTGCCTGGTTCAACCGCTCGTGGCGCATCTTCATCTTCCTGCCGCACTTGTGCCAGTAGCTGGCTGATCCGGAGGCCTCGCTCCACGGACTCGTCGAACTCGAAGCGGATGTCCGGCACGTGGCGCAGTTGCGCCCGCCGCGCGAACTCCCGGCGGATGAAGCCTGCGGCGCGGTTCAGCGCCTTCCCGGTGTCCTCCCGCGCCGTCGCCTCTCCGAGCACGGTAAAGAACACCCGGGCATGGCACAGGTCCGACGTGATCTCGGCATCCGTGATGGTGACGAACCCCACGCGGGGGTCCTTGAGCTCCCGGCGGATGATGTCACTGATCTCGTGGACCAGTAGCTCCTGCACCTTCCGCTGTCTGGTTGATGGCATATGACTACAAAAATTCCATTTCCACGTTCGTGACGTTCACGCGTGGATTCGACTCGACCCAGTCGAGCACTTTGTTCAGCACCTGGTCCGTGAAGGTCTGGCTGTTGCTCACACAGGCAATGGCCACGGTAGCGCGGCGCCAGATGTCGAGGTTCTCCACCTCGGCGGCCGAGACGTTGAACTTGTTGCGCATGCCCTCCAGCATGCTCTTCACTACGGACCGCTTGTCCTTCAGCGAGTTCGCCTCCGGAATGAGCAGATCCAGCGTTACCAACCCCACCACGATTGCCATGGATCAAGCGCGCCGTCTCGGCGCGCGGTGGGGGCCGCAGCCCCCTGTACAGAAGGCGGAGGGGTACCCCTCCGCCTTCGACGCATCTCTACGCTCTTATAGCGTCCGGGCGATCTGCTGGTTCTCGTAGCACTCGAGGATATCCCCCTCTTTGTAGTCCGAGAAACCATCCACCACGATCCCGCACTCGTAACCGGCCGCCATCTCCTTGACGTTCTCTTTAACGTGCCGGAGGCTGCCGATGTCGCCGTCGTGCAGTATGTCCTTCCCGCGGATGACGCGGATGTCCGCGTTGCGGCGAATGACGCCTTCGGTAACGTAGCAGCCGGCGACGATCGCTCCGCTCGGCAGCTTGAAGGTGGCGCGCACCTCGGCCCGGCCCAGCCGGACTTCCTGGTAAATCGGCGCCAGGAGGCCCGTCATGGAGGCGGTGACCGCGTCGATCAGCTCATAGATGATCTTGTAGGTCCGCAGCTCGATGCCTTCGTCCTGGGCCGCGCGCTTGGCCGCCGGGTCCGCCTTGATGTTGAACCCGAAGACGATGGCGTTGGACGCCGACGCCAGGAGGATGTCGTTCTCGCCGATGTTGCCTACGGCCGCGCGCAGGATGTTCACCCGCACCTCGTCCGTGCTCAGCCGCTCCAGCGCTTCGCGCACCGCTTCGACCGAGCCGTGCACGTCCGCCTTCAGGATGATGTTCAGCTCCTTCACGTCGCCGTGCTGAAGCTGCTGGTAAAGCCGCTCGAGGCTGATCCGGCCCGCGTGGGCGCCGAACTTCTTCTCGCGCGCTTCGGCTTCCCGCTCCTGCGCGAGCTGGCGCGCTTCTCGGTCCGACTCGACGGAGATCAGGCGATCTCCGGAAGCCGGCACGCCGGAAAGGCCGAGGATCTCAACCGGCAGCGAAGGACCGGCGCGGTTCACGCGGTTGCCGCGGTCGTCGGTCATCGCCTTGATCTTGCCGTAGAGCGTGCCGACCACGACGCTGTCGCCGGGGAACAGGCTGCCGCTCTCGATCAGGACGGTGGCCACGGCGCCCTTGCCCGGGTCGAGCCGGGACTCGATGATCACGCCTTCTGCGCCGCCGCTGGGGTCCGCCGCCAGCTCGAGGAGCTCGGCTTCCAGGAGGAGGCGCTCGAGGAGCGCGTCGACGCCCTGG
>JAJFMS010000413.1 GCA_020696885.1 Armatimonadota bacterium
CGGTGCTGGACCTCATCCTGAAGCGCGGGCTGCTGAAGAAGACGATGAAGCTCATCGTTGCGAACCCGCGCAAGACGGCCTTGAACAAGTTTGCGGCCCAGTGGCTGCAGTACACGCCCGGCCAGGAGATCGCGCTGCTCAACGCCCTGGCGAAAGCGATCGCGGACGAAGGGCTCGTCTCCGATGCCGCGAAGGCGGATCCCGGCTTCAGCGCCGCCCAGCAGGGGCTGGGCAAGAGCGTGGCAGACCTAGCCGCCCTGGCGGGCGTCTCCGAAGAAGCCGTGCGGCTGGCTGCAAAGTCCTTCGCGGGTGCGAAGCTGGGCAGCCTGGTCTACGGCCAGGACGCCGCGGACGGCCGAAACGGCGCCTACCTGCTGGCGGCCGTGAACAACCTGGTGGCGCTCTCCGGCCAGGCCGGAAAGCCGGGCCAGGTGACGCTGGAAGCGGTGCGCGAGTCGAACACCTGGGGTGCTCGCGACATGGGGGTGCTGCCGGACGCGGGTCCTGGTGGCTCCAGGGTAACGCGCGGCCTCTCCACCGGCGAGATGCTGCTTGCCGCCGCCGAGGGGAAATTGGGCGCCCTTTACATCGCGGGCTCCAATCCGCTGGTCGACTTCCCGAACGCCGAACTCGCGCAGCGCGCGCTGGAAACGGTGCCGTTCCTGGTGGTGACGGACATGTTCCTCACCGAGACCGCGGCAAAGGCCCACGTGGTGTTGCCGACCGTCTCCGTGGCGGAGCGCAACTGCACGCTCACCAACGTGGAAGGCCGGGTTCAGCGGACGGTCCGCGGCATGAACATCCGCGGCGCCGGCAAGGAAGATTGGGCGATCCTCAACGTGCTCTCCGAAGAGCTCGGGGAGGCGCTCGGCTACTCCAACACGGACAGCGTGGTGAAGGCGATCCGCGGCTCGGTCGCGGCCTCCCCCGCCGAGGCGCCGAAGCTCCAGCGCGTGGAGACGCCGCAGCCGCTGACCACGGATGGAAGCTACCCGTTCCGGCTGTTCACCGGTCACCTGATGTTCGACCGCAGCACCATCCAGAGCCGTTCCACCGTTCTCCCCGGCCTGGCTCCGGACCCGTTCGCCGAGATCAACCCGGCCGATGCCGTGAAGCTCGGGGTCGGCGAGGGCGATCTGGTCTCGGTGGCCACCACGCGCGGAACGCTAGACCTGCGCGCCAGGGTGACGACGGACGTCCCTTCCGGCAGCGTGTTCGTGCCGGCCGGATACAACGAGACCCCGGTGAGCGCGCTCTGGACCGAGGGTGCGAGCGTGGTCTCATGTCGAGTTTCCCGGGTGGCTGCGGCTGCGCGGGTTGCAGAAGTCGAGGGTTAGGGTGCCACCGTACGAGCTAACGCCGCTGCCGTTTACTGTTGCGCTCATTGCGGCACTGATCAAGATTGCGATCGCCGTGGGCACGATCATGCTGGTCGTCCCGATGGTCGTGTGGCTGGAGCGCAAGGTCATCGCGGACTTCCAGGCCCGTATCGGTCCTAGCCGCGTCGGACCGTTCGGTTTGCTCCAGTCGTTTGCGGACGGTCTGAAGCTGCTCTCTAAGGAGTCGCTGACGCCGACGGACGTGGACCGCTTGCTCTACTTTGCGGCCCCCGTGGTCGTCATGATCCCGGCGCTCGTGGTGGCGGCCGTCGTGCCGTTCGGCGGCGACGTGGACCTGTTCGGGCACCGGCACCACCTGGTGATCGCGGACCTTCCCGTGGCGTTCCTCTTTGTCCTGGCGCTGACCTCGCTGAGCGTTTACGGCGTGGTGCTCTCCGGGTGGTCGTCCAACAACAAGTACTCGCTGCTAGGCGGCTTGCGGTCTTCGGCGCAGATGGTGAGCTACGAGCTACCGATGGGCCTCAGCATCGTCGCGGGACTGATGCTGGCGAGCGCGTTGAGCCAGAAGGATCTGTTCAGCTTCAGCCTGCGCCAGGTAGTGGAGCTCCAGGATGGTGGTATCCATCACTGGATCGCCTTCAACCCACAGCTCCTGATCCTGCCGGGCCTGCTCGCCTCGATCACGTTCTTCATCTGTGGGATCGCGGAAACGAACCGGGCGCCGTTCGACCTGGCGGAAGCCGAGACCGAGCTCGTCGGCGGTTACCACACCGAATACGGTGGGATGAAGTGGGCAATGTTCTTCCTCGGCGAATACGCCGCCATGTTGAACGTGGCCTCGGTGGCCACCAGCCTATACCTCGGCGGCTGGCACGCTCCGTATCCGGACACGCTGCTCTTCCCCTACGCCAGCATCGGCTACATGCTTCACGGGATCTTCTGGTTCTGCCTCAAGATCTTTCTGTTCATGTATTTCTACATCTGGCTTCGAGCCACGTTCCCTCGGCTCCGGTACGACCAGTTGATGAACTTCACCTGGAAGCGACTGCTGCCGGTGACGCTGGGCAACGTGCTGGTGATTGCCACGATGCTGACGCTGTTTCACGGCCAGCCGGTACCGGCAGTCCTCGCCCCGGCCGTGACCTCGCCTCCGCCTCCGATTCCGGGACCCCCGGGCGCCACCAGCGGCCCCGGCACGCAGATCGGCCCCGCCGGACAGCCCGGCCCCGGTGGCGTAGCAATGCCTCCGACCGGACTGCCGCCCGGCCACCCGGGGTTGCTACCCGGTAGCGGCGCTCCGACGGCCCCAGCAGGTCCGTCGGGAAGCGCCCCCGCACCGTCCGCGCCTGCCGGTGGCCCGGCCCACGCTCCCACGGCGCCTGCCGGGGGAGCCGGAGGGAACTAGAGATGTTAATGTCCCAGACCGAGCAGAAGGCTCACAGCGACCGGCGTACCAGCGTGCTCTCCAAGGTGAACGCACTGGTGCAGGGGCTGGTCACCACGGCTAAAGAGGCGATCAGTGGGAAGCGGGTCACCCAGATGTACCCGGAAGACCACTACGTGCCGTTTCCGCGCTGGCGCGGACGCCACGTGCTGCGTCGCCACGAGAACGGCCTCGAGAAGTGCGTCGGCTGCGCGCTCTGCGCCGCGGCTTGTCCCGCGCACTGTATCCGCGTGATCGCCGGCGAGAATACCGATACCCATCGGATCTCCGAGGGCGAGCGGTACGCCGAAGTGTATGAGATCCACATGCTTCGCTGCATCTTCTGCGGCTATTGTGTGGAGGCGTGCCCCACCGAAGCGCTGGGAATGACCGGCGAGTACGAGCTGGCCTCGTTCAGCCGGGAAGCGCAGCTTTACGGCAAGGAGCGGCTGCTCGAGTCCGCGCCGATCAACGACGGAAGCATGTCCGGCAATTAAGCGGCGGACAGGGGCCAGGTAAACTGCCGCCCCCGCCCGATTACGCAGTATAACTGGACGCGGTACGGCTGCCGGAATGCCGGCTGCCGCGATGCCCGAGGACCGAGCGGTCCTCCTTGTTCGAACGGAGCTAGTCCCGAATGGACGGGGCCCTTATCACCTTTTGGATTATCGCCGGCCTGTCGGTGATCACGGCGCTGGGCGTGGTTCTGCACAAGAACCCGATTCGCTCCGCGTTGTTCCTGGTCATCAATTTCGTGTGCCTGGCGATCTTCTATGTCTTCATGAACGCGCAGGTGCTCGCCGCGCTCCAGATTCTGGTGTACGCCGGCGCGATCATGGTCCTGTTCCTATTCGTAATCCAGTTGCTGAACCTCGGCGGCGAGCTCGCGCCCGCCGATCCGCTGGTGGGACAGCGACTCGTGGGTCTGCTGCTGGGGGCAGGACTTCTGGCCGGGCTGGGTGTAGCGGTGAATTTCGCGGCCACGCACACTCCGCCGCCGGGTGTCGGCGCCCAGCGCGTGGCGCAGGCTGAAAGCGCTGGCGTCTCGCAGATTCAGATCATCGGATACGACCTGTTCACCAAGTACGTGTACCCGTTCGAGTTGACTTCCATCCTGCTGCTCGTCGGCGTGATCGGCGTCATGATCCTGACCAAGCGCCGCCCGGCCCCGGGGACCACCGATGCCACTCGTTCCTAGTTTCTACTACCTCGGGCTCAGCGCGGTGCTGTTCACCATCGGTACGGTGGGAGTGCTGACGCGCCGGAACCCGATCGTCATCTTTCTCTGCGTGGAGCTGATGCTGAACGCGGTGAACCTCACGTTCATCACTTTCAGCCGCACCCAGGGCTATGACGGCCAGATTTTTGCATTCTTCGTGATGACCGTGGCCGCCGCCGAAGTTGCGGTGGGGCTTGGGATCATCGTCTCCATCTTCCGGCAGCGCCACAACATCGACGTAGACGAAGTCAGTCTCCTTAAAGGCTAGCCGGGCCCGGAGCTCGGTGTTCCGCTTCGCTGCGCGCGAAGCCTGGAGCCGCGGTCCGCTTCGCAGATTCCGCATTCGAAAATGGCTGAACTTATCTGGTTGGTACCGATCGCGCCGCTCATCGGCTTCGTGATCAACTCGCTCTTCATGTCTGCGGCGCCCGTGGCAGTCCGCAAGAAGTCCGCGGGTTGGATCGCGGCGGCGGCGTCCACCGCGGCGTTTGTGTGCGCCCTGATCATCGCGCTCAATCTCAAGGAGATCCTGGGCGGGCAGCCGTACCTGAATGTCCACGGATACGACTGGATCTCCGTGGCGGGCTCGCCCATGAACGTACCGCTCGGGCTGCGGATCGATCCGCTCTCCGTCACCATGATGCTGGTGGTCACTGGGGTCGGCAGCCTGATCCACTTCTTCTCCATCGGCTACATGGCCGAGGACGAGCGGGTCTACCGGTACTTCAGCTACCTCAACCTCTTCATGCTGGCGATGCTCATCCTGGTGCTCGCCAACA
>JAJFMS010000414.1 GCA_020696885.1 Armatimonadota bacterium
GGAGGGCGCCCAAAGCCGCCAGCAGCCGTCTCCGGGGTATCGGCAAGCGCTTTCCCGCTTCCCACTGCTTGCTTATCAACAGCTCCATCCGCGGCCAGTTTCCTCAGGTCCCGGGTGTCGCCGGCCGGGTACTCCACACGGGCGTGGAGTAGGCTGGTCAGCGAGCGGGTCATGGTGGAGATGATCTTCTCCAGATCTTTGAACGTCAATTCGCATTCGTCGAGCTGGCCATCGGAGAGGCGATCCCGGAGGATCCGCTCGATCAGGTCCCGGATCCGGCCGGGGGTCGGCTTCTCCAGCGTCCGCGAGGCCGCTTCCACCGAGTCCGCGAGCATGATGATGCCGGACTCCTTCGTCTGCGGGCGGGGGCCTTCATACCGGAACTGGTACTCCAGCCCGGGCGCGGTCTCGTCGGCCCCGCTGGTTACGGCCCGGTGGTAGAAGTACTTGATCAGACAGGTCCCGTGGTGCTCCCGGATGATCGCGATGATCGGCGGTGGCAGCTTGTACTCCTCCGCCAGTTCCACCCCATCTTTGACGTGGGACGTGACGATCAGCGAGGAGAGCGACGGGTTGATGTTGTTGTGGTGGTTCTCAGACGACTGGTTCTCGACGAAGAAGTGCGGGCGGATCACCTTACCGATGTCGTGGTAGTACGACGCCACGCGGCAGAACAAGCCGTCCGCGCCGATCGATTCGGCGGCGGCTTCCGACAGGTTCCCCACGATGATGCTGTGGTGGTAGGTGCCTGGTGCTTCCATCGCCAGGCGGCGGAGGAGCGGGTGGCTGGGATCGGAGAGCTCCAGCAGCGTGAGGTGCGTGGTCACGCGGAACGGCCGCTCCAGCCAGGCGGCGAGCAGCACGAACAACATCACGGAGCCGACGCCGCCGATTACGGCCCAGAGCACGTTCTGCCAGATCTGATCCGGCAGGTTCGCGTGTGTGGCGCCCTGCGCGACCAGCGCCGTCACCACGTTGACGGCCGAGATCACCACGACCGCCTGCAGAATGCCCGCCCGGTTCCGGATCTTCGTCACGGCCTGGACGCCGACCAGGCTGCTCACGATGGAGAGGATCGCGAACTTCAGCTCGGCGCCCACGAGCACGGAGGTCAGGAGCGCCAGCGAGACGCCCACGAAGACGGCGATCTGGGGGCAAAGCAGTGCGGCGAGGAGCATCGCGCCCAGCGCGGAGCAAAGCATCCCGATGAAGCCGAGCTGGTCTCCGGAGAAGCGCAGGCCCAGCGCGGTGCTGCCGATCCGGAAGATGAGTAAGCAGCCGCAAACCACCACCGCAACCAGCAGCAGGTTGCTGAAGCTGCGCAGCACCACCGGGTGGAACTGGTACAGGTAGAGCGAGAAGACGGCTACCAGACCGAAGGCCAGGAGCGTCAGGCTGATCGCGGTAACGAGATCGATCCGCTCCTGCACCAACCCGAGCGCCTTCAAGCGGGTCATGTGCGAAAGCGTGACGCGGTCGCCGGCTCGCAGCACCACGTCGCCGCGGGTGATCGTGTCGTACTGCGTGGGCACCAGCTCCATTTCGCGCCGGCGGGCGGCTTCCGTCTCCTCCGCGTTATACAGGTGGTTCGGGGCGAGGTTGAGCGCCACCACCTCGCCGATGAGGCGCCGCGGGAGCACCGGGTCCAGGGCAGAGGCGCGGGCACGCACGGATGCCTGGGCGGTGGCGAGAGTATCCGGCACGATGCGCTCACTCATGGCGGCATCGAGGAGGACGACTGCGCTCTTCTTGGCCCGCGCGATCACGTCGGGCTGGAGCTCTAAAGCGCTGCGAGCCAGGGGAACCGGCAGCCCTTGCGCCTGCCGTCCGAGAACGTCGAGGCGCTGCGCCAGCGGTTCGTCGCGGGACGCGTGCAGCCGGGTCAGCGTATCGAAGAACTCTTCGGCTGCTTGCCTGGCTTCGGAGTTCGCTCCGACGATGGCGGAATAGGCACGGGGAACCCGATCGGCGATCCGCTGCCGCAACTCGCGGGTCTTGTCGTAGTCGGGGTATTGGACGTAGCGGGGGGCGATTACGTCCGCGCGCGCCGTGTCTCCGATCTGGACGGAGACCTTGTCAGGGAGGAGCTGGACCGTGAGGAGGACGGCGATGAAAAGCCCGGTGACGACGGCGATCGTCACCTTTCTCCAATCACCCCAGCGCTTCCAGACGATCAGCGCTCGGCTGCGCTTCTTCTTGTGGGAAGGTTTCTTGGACAAGGAAGTCCTACGCTCGCTGGATCTCTGACCAATGGACGGAATCGAGCAACGGACTCACTCACCGGAACAAGGGCTTCGAGGTGCCCAATCAGCCGGCAGCCGGAGCCATCCCGTTAGAGGAGGCTCCGGCTGCCGGAAAATCGGAGGAGGGGGCGCTATCGTCCCGCCATCTTGCGGGCATCGTTGAGTCGCTTGCGACGGCTGGCCGCCAAAGCCTTCCGCTTCTTATCGCTGGGCTTCTCGTAATGCTCGTGCTCGCGAGCTTCCTTCAAGATGCCGGACTGCTGGATCTGCTTCTTGAAGCGCCGCAGCGCCTGATCCAGGGATTCATTCTGTCGAACTTGAACCTGCGCCAAACTGTTCACCCCTTCCTGTTCGAGAATCCGGGCGCACCGGGGGTGCGCACCGATTGAGTATACGGCACCTGCCATTTCACGGTCAAGCGCCCGGACTCTGCTCGTCTCCGGTCGTGCTCCGTTCGGCGGCCCGCGGGCTCCACCCACGGATGCGACACGCCGACCGGCAATTCCTTCCCAGAGCAGCTCTGCGAGCGCCCTACTTCAACGTGAAGTACACCGCGTCCAGATCCAGCATCACGTCCGCGGCGCCGAGGCCGCCGAACGCGCTGGCGTCCATCACGCTCACTTCTTTGAGCTGCTCCGGATCGAGACGGTTGTTCTCGTCCTTGCTGCTGTCCCCGAGGGTGAGGGACGAGAGCGGAAGGTCCAGCGTGCGCCAGCCCACGCTGTCGTCCGGCATGACCACGTAGTTGTACTCGGAGTCGTCCTTCTCTTTGACCTGGATGAGGAACAGCGACTTCTGCGACGCGTTCATGCTGAGGTGCAGGCGATCCGCGGAGGCCGGCAGCGGCTGATGCTCGAACGCCCGCACGAACCCGAACACCTCCTGCGCGCCCCGCTTGTAGCTGGCGCGCAGTCCCTTTCCACCCGGCTCCAGCGGGCTCTTGCCGGCGCCGGGGCCTGCCGCCTCGGGCAGCGTGCGCAGCGTCACCGCTTCTGGGAAGATGTCGAACGAGGGCGCGCTGTTGGCAATCGACACTCTAACCGGCAGCCAGTCGATGACCCCGGTCTCGAAGTTACTGAGAAGGACGGCTTTCTGGGTCCCGACCGTTACGGGGCCGGCGGTCACCGCCACCCGCTCTTTGGTGAACTGGAGGTCGTCCAGCCAGATCTGCCGGGCGCCGGCAAACCCGGCCCCGACGTCCCCCGGCGCGTTGATGAGCAGGTTGGCGATGTCTACCACCGTCACGTTGTTCACCTGGGCCGCATCCAGCTTGTTGTTCTCGTCCGTGCTATCGTTCCCCATGCGGAACTCGTCCAGGTTTGCAGAGACCTGGATCCATTCGTTCGCAGGAACGTAGAACGGCAGCTCGTACGAGGAGCCGTCCGCTTCGCGAATCGACACGAATACAGACGTGCGATTGGCGCTGCGTACCCAGAGGCTCATCGCCTCGGCCGGCTGCGGCAGCTTCGCTTCGGCAGTCAGCGCGTGCATCGAGCCGGGCGCCGCCTTGAACGCATAGCTCAGCGCGCCCTGGCCCACCTTGACGAGATCCTTCGCCACTGTCACCGTGGCTCCGGCGTCAGCCCCGAACTGGCCGTCTTTGAACGAGACGGCGCTGAACCCCTGGGCTCCGTCCTCGAAATCGTACCGCTGGCGAGGCGCATCCTGGGCCTGCGCACTTCCCGCGGCCAACCAGCCGGCGGCACTCAGCAGCACCAATCCCCCAGCCAGCGCCGCACGTAGTCCTTGCCTCGACATCGGACCCCTCCTCTGTGTGAATCGTAACGTAGCTCCAGCATACGCCCTGGGACGCGCGGGCTGACTGTGCTACTACGCGAGATCACATGCGCGGATGCTCAATCCGCGGGGATTAATGGTAGCTTTCAGAAGTCCGTGAGGCATCCAGGTCACCCACGCCCCGCGCGGCGCTGAACCGCCCCGCTACACATAGGAACCCCCGTGAACGGGGCTCTAGCCCGTACGGGGTTCCTACGTGTAGACCCGGGGTTCAGCCCGGGGCGGCCTGCCGGACGCCGAGACCCCTTACGAACTTCTGAAATACACCACCAGAATCACGCGGCGTTGGTTAACCGGTGGGCCGGAAGATCGCGAGGCTGGCGGTGTGGCCGTGGATGAACGACTGTCCCCCCACCGGACCGAACTCCCCCATCGCGAAGAACCCGGCTAACGGGAGACCAGGGATGAGCTCCCGGGTGGTCGCCACGTCGTGATGTGGCTGCTCGAACATCCGCGTGCCGCGGCCGTTGCATGAGATAAGGAATGCTCCCGCCGCTTCACCCCGCTCTCGCTGGGGTTGGAGCAGCTCGGTCAGGTCCTCGTGCGCGGAGGCCGCGTCACGAACGTGGAACTGGACCGTCTGGCCGGCGCGGATCATATCCCCCACCGCCAGCGCGCCGGTCTGCGGGTTGCCACCCATCACCCCGCGTACCAGGAAGTCGCCGCGGCCGAACGATTCTCGGTACTCGTTGATCACCACACCCATGAACACGCC
>JAJFMS010000415.1 GCA_020696885.1 Armatimonadota bacterium
TGCGCCGGTTCTCCATTCGCGCTTTGAACTACGTTGCTCGCGCTTCCAAGGGTCTCTGGCGCCCGTCAGGCAGCTTCGCGTTCACAGCAGCGTTGGAGTAAGGCGAGGAGCTCCGGCACCTCCACCGGCTTGAGGAAGCTGCCGGCCAGCGGCTCCAACTCCTCGTTGCTGCCGCAGCCGGGCGTGCCGGAGCACACTACCACCGCGATGTGACTCCACTCCGGGTGCAATCGGAGGTGGGTGCGGAACTCCGGGCCGTCCATCACCGGCATCCGGAGGTCGAGTAGGATGGCATCGGGAAGCGTGGGGGCCGAGGCCAGGGCGGTAAGCCCTTCCCGGCCGTTGCCGGCTGTCAGCACGGCATAACCTTGATCCTCCAGGATCGCGGTGAGGGTTTCGCGGACGTCAGGGTCGTCTTCTACGCAGAGTATCGTGGGCATCACGGCCTCCATGCGCTCCGGAGGCGGTCAGGTCAGGTGCTGCAGCCGTCTCCGCTCGCCGGCAACGGGAAGTCCCTAAGCAGACGAATGATTGGTGAAGGTTTGATTAAGGCCCACAAATGCCGTTGTAACGCGGAAGGGTCGCTTACACGCGGTCTTGCCAGGTGACAACTCCGCGTGTAGGCGACCCCAGCGTCACTCGGTGGCTCGCTCGCGTTAGAGGTCGATGATGATCGTGATCCAGAAGGTCCGCCAGCAGATTCTCACTGTGATCCGGCTGGCGGTAACCCCGGTGTCGCCGGGCTCGGGACCGCTCGCCGTGCCTCCGGTACTGATCGGGTCGACCGTCCCGTACTTCCCGGCATACACTTCAGTGCTGGCGGTGCAATAGATGTGCGTTCCCTGGGCTCCCGCGTTGAGGAGCACCAGGTGTAGGGCGTGTCCCTGAAGCGTTCCGCGGACCGCGATACTGGTGACCTCACCCACCGGCTGTACGGTCTCCTGGCGAAGATCCAGCAGTACGGACGGCAGCCGGGTGGTAGTGCCCTGTACGATCCCGGGGGTGAGCGTGCCGGTAAACCGGCCGTCCTTGGGGTTGATCTGCAGTGTCAGGACGCCGGCGTAGACGTGGCCGGCCGATTCGCCGGACAGAATCGTATAGCCGAACGCTTGACGGAGGGTGCGCGGCCGCACCGCGGCCGACGCAGTGCGGCCGGTGAGGGAAAGCAGGGTGGTGCCGGCGAGCAAGTGAAGCAGGCCGGCGCCGGCAGCTCGACGCGGTAAACGATTGTTCAATGGGTGAGTCTCCTTGCATAGGTCTTCCCTCCTAGCGAGCGGCTAAACCCCATCAAAAGTAGGGTTCGAAATAGTTATTGGTAGTGCAAGGCGTTAGGGAGATGAATTTGGATGAAATCGTCTACACGTCAGTCGTCGACCTCGCGGCGCTCATTCGGGCCGGCTCAGTTTCCGCCGAGGAAGTGGTGGAAGCTCATCTAGAGCGGATCGAGGCAGTCAACCCGCAGTTGAATGCCGTCGTCCACCTGACCGCGGACCAGGCTCGGCAGGAAGCGCGCGCCGCCGACGCGGAGCGAGCGCGAGGGGAGCTCCGCGGGCCGCTGCACGGCGTGCCGATGACGATCAAGGACAGCTTCGAGACGGCCGGGGTCCTGTCCACCTGCGGTACCCTCGGCCTCGCACACCATGTCCCGAAAGCGGATGCGACCGTGGTGGCGCGGCTCAAAGCGGCCGGGGCGATCCTGCTGGGGAAGACGAATACGCCGGAGCTCACGCTGGCGTTCGAATCGGACAACCTGCTGCACGGCCGTACTTCCAACCCATACGACCTGTCGCGGTCTAGCGGCGGGAGCAGCGGCGGCGCGGCGGCGATCGTATGCGCGGGCGGCGCGCCGTTCGACCTGGGCAGCGATACCGGCGGTAGCATCCGCCTCCCGGCGCACTTCTGCGGCGTGGCGGGCCTCAAGCCGACCTCCGGCCGCGTACCGCGCACCGGGCACCTGTTTCCTCCGGGCGGCTTCCGGGACGCGTGGACGACCCTCGGGCCGATCGCCCGGTACGTGGAAGACCTCCATCCTTTGTTGGAGATCATCAGCGGTCCGGACTGGCGCGACCCCGCGGTGGTCCCGGTGCCGCTGCGCAATCCCGCGGAAGTCCGAGTGAGCGACCTCCGCGTGGCCGTCTACACGGACAACGGGATCATGCCGCCCACGGAGGAGACGGCGAGCACGGTCTGGGCGGCGGCAGAGGCGCTGGCGGCTGCCGGCGCCGTGGTGCTGGAGGACCGCCCGCCGCTGATCGAGCTCACGGATACGCTGGTCTCCTCGCTCTGGGCCGTGGACGCCGGCACGGCGGTTCAGGACCTGCTCCGAGGCTACGGCACCACGCGCCCGCACCCGTGGTTGGCGTCGGATCCCAGTATGCGGTGGATGGGCTCGGCGGCCGACCTGGGTGAACTGCTCCAGCAGCAGGACCTGTTCCGGAGCCGGATGCTGCGCTTCATGGAGCAGTACGACCTGATCCTTTGCCCGGTCTGCGCCTTCCCGGCTACTCCGCACGATACCTGCCAGGATCCCGAGTACTGGCAGGGCTACGTGTACATGATTACCTACAACCTCACCGGCTGGCCCGCGGTGGTAGTGCGCTGCGGAACGACCGCAATGGGGTTGCCGATCGGCGTCCAGATCGTCGCCCGGCCGTGGCGGGAAGACGTGGCCCTCGCCGCCGCGGCGCATTTGGAAGCGGAGCTTGGCGGCTGGCAGCCACCGCTGCTCTGACACCCCAGCAGAGAGCCCTAGGGTCGCTGTCCAGTCGGCCATCCGATCGATTGAAAATCGCGCTGAAAGTAGGAGTGCGCCGCACCGTTTCTCCACCCTCTTACCGTCCAACTGCTAACGGAAGGAGTAAGCGTGTTTCCATCCATGTGTTGATTACACCAGGGCGGAACCTGCTGTATTGATTACCTACCGGCAAAGCGGCGGGTAGTAATCAACCCCAAACGCCCGGGGGCCGGATCGGCGGTTGGAGAATGAACATGGCTCGAACGACTCTCATAGCGGCTATTACGCTGGCGGCCGGCCTTCTCTTCGGTGCCCGTCCAGCGGCTGCACAGCAGCTCCAGGTCTTCCCTTCGCGCGCCGCCCTGAACGCGGCGGCGAACAACCAGTTGGCCCCGGTCGACTTCGAAGAGCTGCCGGACTTCGGGTCGTTCAACACGCTCTCCTACCCGGGATTGGAGATCGAGTCGGTCGATCCCAGCCTCCCGAACTTGCTTACCTTCGGACCGGGGTTCTTCCCGACCCTGCCGTCCAACACCCTGGTTTCCTTTGACTTTGCCGGACCGGAGCCGGGGCCGGTGGTCCTGAACTTCTCCCCCGCGGTCACCGCGGTAGGCCTGGACGTGTCGTCGTTCAGCTTCGACGGCAGCATTTCTCCGGCCGGAAGCAGCCTGGTGGTGACGGTGGTGGGAACGGACGGCACCCAGTCGAGCACGGTGTCGCTCACCCCGGATGGCCCCACGTTCGTAGGCCTCGGCGCGGTGGAGGGCACCATCTCGCAGGTGATCATCTCCAACCCGGCCGGCCAGGCCCGCCAGGTGGCGGTCGACAACCTGGGCTACGGCGACCTGGCGAACGACCTCGACGCCGTGCTCCAGGAGATTGACCAGAAGCTGTCCGATGGCCGGCGTAACGGCACGCTGCGGGGCCTGGGGCGCAGTCTGGAAGTGAAGCTGGCGCTGGTCCGGTATGCCGCGTATCGTGGGGATTACGACGTAGTGGAGTGCGGCTTGATCAGTATGCGGAACGAGGTACGCGCCCAGACCGGCAAGAAGATCGCGCGGCCGCTGGCGGCGGAGTTGACGGCGCTGATCGATGAGAGCCTGGCGCTCATCCCAGAGTAGCTTTCGGGGATGGGGGATCGCCAATGCGAGGCCGGCCCGGATACCCGGGCCGGCCTCGTTGGTTTGTCTCAATTGCCCTGGAATGTGGAGGAGACCCGCACCAGGCCCGGCCGTCTCCGCGGTCGTACCCCGTCATCCTGGAGCAGCGCGAAGGATCCCGGATGGGGCGTGGCCTGCTCCGGAACCGACATACGTGCGGTAACGAGATCCTTCGCTTCGCTCCGGGATGACAATTCAGGTGACAGGTACCTCACGCCGAGGCTGTGGCTCGCTGTCCCTAATCTACGCCAGCACTTCCTGGATCACCCGGCCGTAGACGTCCGTCAGCGTCTCCTCGCGGCCCTGGTGGAAGTAGCTCAGCTCCTCGTGGTCCAACCCCATCAGGTGGAGCATGGTGGCGTGGATGTCATGGACGTGCACTTTGTCTACCGTGGCGAAGAAGCCGAACTCGTCGGTCTCGCCGTAGGAGATGCCGCCCTTCACGCCCGCGCCCGCCATCCACATAGTGAAGCCGTAGGGGTTGTGGTTGCGGCCCGGCGCGCCGACGCCCTCGGAGATCGGCAGGCGACCGAACTCTCCGCCCCAGAGGACGAGCGTGCTGTCCAGCAGCCCGCGGCGCTCCAGGTCCGTCAGCAGCGCCGCAATCGGCTGATCGACCTCCGCGGCGTGTCGGCCGTGGTTCTTCTCCACACTCTCGTGGGCGTCCCACGTCTCTTCCAGGTGTCCGCCGCCGGAGTAGAGCTGGATGAACCGCACCCCTCGCTCCACCAGCCGCCGGGCGATGAGGCAGTTGCGGCCGTACTCGTTGGTGGGCTCCTTACCCACGCCGTACATCTCCAGCGTGCGCGGGTCTTCCTGGGCCAGGTCTACCGCTTCCGGGACTTCCGCCTGCATCCG
>JAJFMS010000416.1 GCA_020696885.1 Armatimonadota bacterium
TGATGCCGCAGGTGATGGACCTGGGCGAGACGGTCTCGCGGTCCAGCACCATGTTCCGGCGCGTGATCGGCGAAGACATCGAGCTGGTGACGGCGCTGGCCCCGACCCCCACGCGGATCCTCGCCGACCCGAGCCAGGTGGAGCAGATCCTCTGGAACCTCATCGTAAACGCCCGGGACGCGATGCCCTCCGGCGGGAAGCTCACCGTGGAGACCCAGAACGTGGAGCTGGACGCGCGCTACGCGGCGCAGCACGCGGACGTGACCGCCGGCGCGTACGTGCTGCTGGCGGTAACGGATACCGGGATGGGGATGGACCCGGCCACCCGGGACCGTATCTTCGAGCCGTTCTTCACCACCAAAGCGCAGGGGCAGGGAACCGGCCTGGGACTGTCCACCGTGTTCGGCATCGTAAAGCAGAGCGAGGGGCACATCTACGTCTACAGCGAGCCGGGCCGCGGTACCAGCTTCAAGCTCTACTTCCCGCGGGTGGAAGCGGATGGCGGAGCGTGCGAGGTGACGGCCGACTCGGAGGTCATCCGCGCCAACGGCGAGACGATCTTGCTGGTGGAGGATGAGGAGATGGTGCGGACCGTCGCCCGGGATACGCTGGAGCGAGCCGGATACGCGGTGCTGGAGGCAGCGGATGGGGACGCGGCGGTGCGCATGCTGGAGGACCAGTCCGAGCCGGTCCACCTGGTCTTGACGGACGTGGTGATGCCGGGCATGAGCGGGCGGGAGTTGGTGGACAGCCTGAAGACCCGCTGGCCGGAGCTTCGGGTGCTGCTGATGTCCGGCTACACGGACGACGCGGTGGTGCGCCACGGCATCCTTTCCGCGGACACGGCGTTCATCCAGAAGCCGTTCACCGCCGCCTCCCTCGCCCGGAAGGTCGGCGAGGTGCTCCGCAGCGGATGAAGTTGCGCAAGACAGCTGGTTACTAACGCCCCAGGAGTAGTGGAGTAGCAGGCCACCCAACACTCCGGTTCTCCACTACTCCATTACTCCGTCCTCGTTACCCCAGCCGGGCGCGGAGCTGCTCGCAGAGGCTGCGGAAGTGGCCATCGGGGACCGCGCGGAGGCGCTCTTGGAGCAGCTCCACCACCCCGGCGACCTGTTGACGCTCCTGCGCCTCCACGCCGACCAGCGCTGCTTCCACGCGGGCGGCGTCTCGCCGGCCGGTGATGTGCCGCAGGGTATCCGTAAAGGTGCGGACCGTCGTGTTCAATAACGAGCGCGACTGCCGGAACGCTCCGGCCACGGCGCTCTCCACCGGCTTTACCGGGGCCGTGCGGCACACATCATCGATGGCCGCGCGCACCTCCGCCACGCTGCGTGGGGAGTGCGGCCCGAGGTAGCCCTCCCGGAGCGCGCAGTCCACCAGGTAGCCGTAGTGGTACGTGTGGCTGGTGAGGTCCAGGCTCCGCTTCCATTCCAGGAAGAAGAAGAGCTTGCGAAAGATCAGCTTGAACGGGAAGAGGAACACCTGCGCGAGGCAGCCGCTCACCAGGCAGCCGCCGGGCTCCGCGGTCAGCGCCAGCACCGCCTCTCGCGAGAGCGTTACGCCCCGCATCCCGGCCAGGCTGCGCACGAGCTGCTTGCGGAAGTAGTCCCGCACCACGTCGTCCACGAACGGCACCGGGATCAGTGGGGTCAGCCCCGCTAGCACGGAGTAGGTGAGGAGGAGCGGCTGCTCCTGGCCGATAGGGGCGGCGGGGTTGGTGGGTTCCATCGGAATAGGAAGTGCGAGGGGCGAAGGTTGAATGAGAACCAACAACCCAACTCTGGGGGCCGAGAATGAGAAAGAGAAAGATTCTGGGTGCAAACCTCGTGCGGCCGAGCTCTCATCCTACCCGAACACCGCACACCGCACACCGCCCGTACGGGCTTTACCCCACCGTGGCGAGCACCAGGTCCGTGAAGTGGCGGCGGAGGTAGTCTGCCAGGAGGCGGTGTTCCGGAAGGCTTAGGGCGGGGTCCGCCTCGACCAGGCGGAACGCTTCCTCGCGGGCTTCCTTCAGGATCTCGGCGTCTCCGATGATGTTGGCGATGCGGAGCTTGAGTAGCCCGCTCTGCTTGGTGCCGTGGAACTCGCCGGGGCCGCGGAGGCGGAGGTCTTCTTCCGCGATCTCGAAGCCGTCCGTGGTGCGTACCATCACGTCCAGGCGCTGGACCCCGTCTTCCGTCTTCGGGTCCGCCAGCAGCACGCAGTACGACTGGTGCTCCCCGCGGCCCACGCGCCCGCGGAGCTGGTGGAGCTGCGCCAGACCGAACCGCTCCGCGTCCTCGATCACCATGCAGGAGGCATTGGGCACGTCCACCCCCACCTCGATGACCACCGTGGCGACGAGGATGTCGTAGGCGCCCTCGCGGAAGCGGTCCATCGCCTCGTCCTTTTCATGCGAAGGCATCTGGCCGTGGATGAGGCCCACGCGGAGGTCCGGGAACACCTCGTGCTGCAGGTTCTCGTGCACCTCCGTGGCGGCCTTGGCCTGGAGCTTGTCGCTCTGCTCCACCAGGGGGCAGACGAAGTAGACCTGCCGCCCCTCGGTCACCAGCTTCCGCAAGCCGCTGAAGACGCCGTCGCGGGAGGTCTTACGCTTCCAGTGGGTCTTGATCGGCTTCCGGCCGGGCGGCATCTCGTCGATGATGGAGACGTCCAGGTCCCCGTAGACGGTGAGCGCCAGGGTCCGCGGGATCGGCGTGGCGGTCATCACCAGCATGTCGGGCACGTGGTCGATCATACCCTTGTCCATCAGCGTGAGGCGCTGCATCACGCCGAAGCGGTGCTGCTCGTCCACGATTACGAGGCCGAGCTTGTCGAACTCCACGTCCTCTTGCAGCAGCGCGTGGGTGCCGACCACTACGTGGGCGAAGCCGGTCTTCAGCTCTTCCTTGATGAGGCGCTTCCCCTTGGCGCGGACGCTGCCCACCAGGCGATGGAGCCGGATGCCGAGCGGCTCCAGCAGGCGCTTCATCACGTTGTAGTGCTGCTCTGCCAGGATCTCCGTGGGCACCATCATCGCCACCTGGTAGCCATTCCGGAAGGCGGTGTGGATGGCGGCGGCGGCTACCACCGTCTTCCCGGAGCCCACGTCCCCCTGCAGCAGGCGGTGCATCGGCCGTGGGGCCGCCATGTCCGTCCGGATCTCGTCCACGCAGCGGGCCTGCGCCCCGGTGAGCGAGAACGGCAGGGCGCGTACGAAGTCCTGCAGGTCCTCGTCCCGCAGCACGAACGGAATGCCCGGCAGCGACTCCGCCAGGGCTTGCTTCCGGAGCGCCAGCGCGCATTGCAAGCGGAACAGCTCGTCGAACACCAGGCGGTGGCGGGCCAGCTCCAGGCGGTGCTCGTCGTCCGGGAAGTGGACCTGCCGCACGCATGCCTCCAGCGGTGGGAGCCCGCGCTTCGCCACCAGGGCCGGCGGGAGTAGCTCTTCCAGGAGGTCGCCGTATTTGTCCAGCGCGTTCCAGACCATGTTCCGCAGCACCTTGGGCGTGAGGCCCTCCGTGGCGGGATGCACCGGCACGATGCGATGGAGGTGGATGGAATCCGGGTCCGCGCTCAGCTCTTCCCACTCCGGGTGCTGGAAGCTCAGCTTCCCCCCGTTCCGCTGGGCCGTGCCGTAGATGGAGACTTCCTTACCCTTGAGGCGGTCGAACACGTTCTTCAGCCAGTGCTGGTTGAAGAACACCAGCTCCGCGTGGCCGCTGTGGTCCTGGATCACCGCCTTCATCAGGCTCATCCCGCGCTTGGGAGAGCGCTCGATGGTAGCGCCGATCACGGTGCCGCTGGTGACCACCGTCTCTCCGCCCATCACCCGGCCGAGGGGGCGGAAGTTACGCCGGTCCTCGTAGCGCAGCGGGAAGTGGAAGAGCATGTCCTCCACCGTAGCGATGCCGAGCCGCTCCAGCGCGGCGGCATAGCGCGGCCCCACCCCCTTGACGAACTGGACCGGCGTGGCCAGACCATCCGACGGACGGGGCGCGGTGGGCGTGAGTTGCGGCGGCGGGCTGGGAGTCGTGGACATAGACGATAGGGCGCAGGCGGGACTACTCCATTATAGGGTGTTGGGTGTTGGGTGTTGGGTGTTGGGTGTTGGGTGTTCAGGGAGTGAGAACTCGGCCGCACCGGCCTGCGCCCAGAATCGTTCTCATTCTCATTCTCATTCTCTTTCTCGTTCTCAATCCCCGCCTGCCACCGGCCCAACTACCCAGTCGACCTTCGCACCTCGTTGTTCGCACTTCGTTGCTCGCACTTTCCAAGGTCAGGGCGTTTGGCCGCCCTCCGCTTCCGGGGAAAACCGGTGACAGGCACGGTACGGGGGCGACGGCAGATGACGTGGGACATGGGAACAAGACCGGTGATCGATAGCGCGTGCGGGGCCGAGATCCCGGAGCACGAGTTCCAGCAGCTCATGCTCCGACTGGCGGATGCGCAGGACTGGGCTATGCAGCGGAAGGTGGCGCTGGGCTATGCCGTCTTGCTGCGCGGGCTCATCCAGGCCGAAGGCAAGCTGTTGGAAGAGCAGCCGTGGGCGCGGGCGCTCATCCGGTGCTGGCGCGAGGTCATCGACAAGTACTGCGCCGAGTATGACCACCAGTGCGATGAGTAGGACACAGGACCCCTTCCGGTTGAATCAGGTCTAAAGTCCCGACGCGGCACCGGCGCTGCACCGTTCTCTCTGGTGAGGCGAGCCGAGTTGGGGCTCGCCATCCGACCGGAGGGGACCCCTGATGACCGATCT
>JAJFMS010000417.1 GCA_020696885.1 Armatimonadota bacterium
CCACCCTCCCGCGAAGTGGGCCGGCGCTTCGCCCTTTCACGTCCCGGCAAAAGACGCCGGGACTAACGGGCGGCTTGGCGTGGAGACTCGAGGGCAATTACCCGCGACCGTCGGCGCGGCGGGGTTCTAGGCAGCGATTCACGGGTGGGCCCTGCCGCCTGCGAGCCGCCACCCAAAGGGTGCCCGGCCGGTCGCGGGGGCTTCACAATGGCGCCGCCCCGGCGCCGGGGGATAGCTTCTGTCGGAGGGGCGAGATTTGACTCGATTACGACACACGCTGGCTAGCCCGCGTTTCCGAAGAGGCCCCGGATCGGCGGATCCTGGTCTACGATGCCGGCGTCTCGGAGGGTGCGGGTGGTGTCCAGGCCCAGGTGCTGGTAGACGCTCATCAGCATGTTCCGCGGGCCGTAGGCCTCGGTGGCAGGGTAGCCGCCCTGTTTGTCGCTGTCGCCGATCACGCGCCCGCCTTCGATGCCGGCGCCGGCGAACATGATCGTGTAGCAGGACGACCAGTGATCTCGCCCGCCGTCCTTGTTGATCTTAGGACTGCGGCCGAATTCCGTGGCCAGGATGACCAGGGTGTTGTCCAGCATCCCGCGGTCCGCCAGGTCGTCCAGCAGCGCGGGCACGGCCTGGTCGAAGTTGGGGAACTGCTTCTTGGGATAGTCGGTGAGGTAGCCGCCGAAGTTGCCGTGCACGTCCCAGCCTTCCAGGCCGTCCGCGCCGGGGTGCCGGCTCCAGTTCACCTGCACGTACCGCACGCCGGACTCCACCAGGCGCCGCGCGGCCAGGCAGCTCTGCGCGAAGAAGCTGTCGCCGTAGCGCGCACGGAGCGCGGGCGGCTCCTGGGAGAGGTCGAAGGCGCGCTTGGCGTCCGGAGAGGTGAGCAGTCCCAGCGCCTGCTGGACGGACGTGTCGTATGACTGCGTGTCGCGGGTCTCCACGTGCCGGTGGAAGCCGTCCAGCAGCCCGCGCATCGTCTCCCGGCGGCCGAAGCGGTCCGGTGTCATCCCGGCCGGCAGCTTGAGGGACGGGAACCGCTCGATCGGTACCCGCGGGTCTTCGACGCGAAACGGACCGTAGGCGCCGCCGAGGAAGCCGCCGTACTGGCCGGGCACGCGCGCGCCGTTGTCCCAGATCTCTCGTCCCAGCACCACGTACTGCGGGAGCTGCGAGGCCGGGCGGGCATACTTGGCGATCACCGCGCCGAGGTGTGGGCCTTCCTTGTCCGGCCGGCCGGGCACGAACTTGAACCCTGAAAGGGCGATACAGGCGCCTTCCGGGTGGTCCGGCGCGTCGTTGTACATGGTCCGCACCTGGGTGATCCGGTGCATCTGCTTGGCGAAGCGGGGGAGGTGCTCCACCACCTGCACGCCGGGAGCGGAGGTGGGGATCGGCTTCCACATCCCCCGGATCTCCTCGGGCTGCTCGGGCTTCATGTCCCAGGTGTCCAGGTGGGACGGCGCCCCCCAGAGCCAGAGCAGGATGCAGTTGAGGTCCTTCGGCGGCGTGCGGGGCGTGCCGGCGGCCGCGGCGCGGGCGGCGAACAGGTCCGGCAGGGAAAGGCCGAGCGCGGAGATCCCACCCGCCTGCAGGAGACTGCGGCGGGAGAGGCGGTCGCAAAGCTGGACGCCGGGGCCTTCGAGATGGAGCATGGCAACAATCTAACGAGGCTAAGCCTCAGACCGACAAGGCGCGTTTCTCATCGTTGACGGCTACCGTGGTGGGGATCGCCCCGGGGCCGAGCAACCGCGGGCGTAGCGGCGAAGACTCCCGCGCAGGTTGGCCCAACGGGTACTGCTGGCGTAGGCTGGTCCAACGCTCCACGCGCACGAGGCGCTATGCTACGGGTTCTATCGCCTCAGGCCCGTCTCTCCTCGTTGGACACCGCCGCTACGGGGTAGTCGCGTCCAGATCAGGCTCCTTGCGATAACGCGCCGCGCTACCGAGTTTTGCCCGAGGCCATCCATCCCCTAAATCCTGTGATCCTGTCAAAAACTCCGCCCCGCCTCAGATCCGATTGGCCTTGATGTACTCCAGCAGGTCGTCGTAGACGCCGCCTTCGTTGGCGAACATGGCGTAGTTGCGGGCGATCTCGAACCACGGGCGGGTGCTGGGGCGGACTTCCTTCATCGCCCGTTTGAAGTGCTCCGTCTGCATCGGCCGCGGCTTGCCGGTGCGGATCGCCTCTTCCATCGCCAGCTCCGCGGCGCTCTCGCACAGGTGGGCCAGGTCCGCGCCCGAGTATTCCGTGGTGCGCGTCGCTACCCAGCGGAGGTCCACGGTTCCCGCCGGGCGGTTGCGGAGGTGGTACTGGAGCGCGGCCATCCGCGCCGGCTCGTCCGGGGGCAGCACCAGCATCATCCGATCGAAGCGACCCGGGCGGCGGAGGGCGGTGTCCACGTCCCATGGATGGTTGGTGGCGCCCAGCACGAAGACGCCGTCGTTGTTGGAGCCGATGCTGTCCATCTCGGCGAGGAGCTGGTTCACCACGCTGCGGCCGGCGGAGTGGCGCATGTGGCTCCGCTTCTGGCCCAGCGCGTCCACCTCGTCGAAGAAGAGGACGGCCGGTGCGTTGCGGCGGGCCGTATCGAAGATCCGCTGGAGCTTCTTCTCGCTCTCGCCCAGCCACATGTCCAGCACGTCCGCCATGCCCACGGCGATGAACTTGGCGCCCAGCTCTCCGGCCAGCGCGCGGGCGATGAACGTCTTGCCGCAGCCGGGAGGGCCGTACAGGATCAGGCCGCCGCGAAGCGACTTGCCGTACATCCGCATCAGCTCCGGGTTGCGGAGCGGCGCCAGGAACGCCATTTCCAGGCGGCGCTTCACCGCCTCCATGCCGGCCACGTCCGCCAGCGTGGTGTCCGAGCGCTCGATCTCGAACTCGAAGTCCTCGTCTTGCGGCCCGACCTGGCTGCGGACCGGGATGCGCTCTTCCCGGTCTTCCCGCTCGTCGGGCACATCGGGCGCGCCGTCCGGCTCATCGTCCGGGTTGTGGCGCAGCAGCTCGTTCCAGTCGTAGGACGCTTCCGGGGCCGGAGGGGCCGGAGGGGCCAGCGGCTCCGGCTGCGGGGCAGGCGGGGTGGGGGCGAGGCCCATCGGTGGGGGCGGAGGCGCCAGGGAGACTCCGGAAAGCGCCGCGTGCAGGCGGCGGTAACCGTCCGCGCGCGCCAGCTCACCGCATGCCGCCGCCGCTTCGGAAGCGCCCTTCAGCGCGTCCAGGTGGGCAGGGTCGCGGGCCAGGATGAGCGTGTAGTGCGCCAGCGAGTCTTCCGGGACGCCCTCCTGCATGAGGAGCTGCGCGACGTGCAGCCGGAGCGTGACGTCGTCCGGGTTTACCTGGAGGGCAGCGGTCAACGCGGCGATGACGGTGGAGTAGGACATGTCGATTAGAGGAAAGAGGGGTTGGCTGGGACCATTCACCACCAAGACACAAAGGCACAAAGAAACAGCAGAAGGAATTGCGAGTTACATTTTACGCCGGCGGCGTAGATCGCGCCCGACGGTCCCCCTATTTCCCGAGCTACTCCTAGTGCCCTCGTGTCTTGGTGGTGAATATTCCAGTTCAGGTCGCCGGCGGCACCGCCGCTTCATTCGTATGATAACGGCAGAATCCTTCGGAACCGCACGGCAACCTCACGACATTTCGCGTGGGCGACCCGCTCGCGCCTCTGGCTACCCCTGGCGGGACCGCCGGACATAGGCAGCGGTCCCGGCCAGGGTGGACCCGGCCACGGCCGCGAAAGCAGCCCACTCCCACCAGTGGTGGTGCAGGCCGCCCTGGCGGATGAACGCCAGGATGAAGAGGGTCCAGCCCGCGGTGAACACCCACCCCATCATTAGCCAGCCGATGGCCAGCGCCCGGCCGGCCTCGCGGTTCGCCCGCTCCTGCTCGGTGGTGATGAACGTCTGGACCGTTTCGTGCTCCTCGGCCAGCCGCTTCCGCCGCTGCCAGATCGGCAGCTCCGCCATGTCCCGCCCGACGATGGCGTGCAGCGCCTGCCGGCTCTCGGTCGCTCCCGGGTCGATCCGGAGCGCCTGGTGGAAGCACTCGGTGGCTTCTCGTTTGCGGCCCTGGGCGTTGAGCGCCATGCCCAGGTTGTGCATGGCGGTGTGGGACTGCGGGTCCAGCTCCAGGGCGCTCCGGCAGTGCTCCTCGGCGTCCGCCCACCGCCGCTCCTTTAGCGCGATGTTCGCCAGCAGGTTGTGGGTGCCGGCCCAGGCGGGGGACACCTCCCGCAGCCGCTCCGCCGTCACCCGCGCGTCGGCGATCTGGCCCACGTCGAACTGGCAGGTAGCCAGGAGGTGCAGTGCGGACTCGCCTTCCGGCTCCAGCCGGACCGCTGTAACCGCCGACTCCAGCGCCGGGCGGAACTTCCGCATCCCGCGCAGGATCAGCGAGCGCACCCGGTGCGGCCACTCGTAGTCGGGATTCCGGGTGATCGCCTCGTCGGCATGGCGGAGCGCGTCCGGGTAGCGGCCCAGGTTCATCAGGGCCAGCGCCAGCCAGCACCGGGGCGCGCCGTCCTCCGGGGCCAGGCCGATCGCCTGCTGGAGCAGGGGCACGGCGTCCGCATCCCGCCCGGAGTCGATGAGCGCCTCAGCGCGATCGATCAGACGTTGGACTGGATCGGTCATGGATCTTAGACACAGAGGGACACAGATTTGGACAGAAGGACACAGAGAAAAACGAAGGAATGGAGCGGAGCCCTCTGCTTACCGCCGTGGCTTTGAGCGAGGGCTGAAGGGGCGGATCGGCGTATACCAGATGCCGGCGTTGAAGCGGCGGGAGTCGTATTCGGCGATGAGGCTGAGGTGAGCGGGGAGGTCCGCCCGCAGGCCCGCGAAGATGCCGGAGAGGCGGCCGGTGCCGGTGCCGAAGGTGAGCTGCAGGCGACGGAGCGGCTCGCGCACGAAGAGCTGCCCGGGCTGGAGCCCTTTGGTCACGGTGAGGAAGCCGCGGCGCCCCCAGCGGGAGCTGTTGGTTACGTCCCAGACGCCTAGCGCGATCCCGGGGGTCACCACGCCGTCCGGCAGCAACTGGAAGAGCCCGCCGCCCTCCACGCCGTTGTCATTGTCTTCGTTGTTGTAGTACCGGAAGTCCAGCTCGTACGCGAGGCCCGCGGGAAACCGGAGGCTGGCGTAGCCTTCGTCGTTGCCGGAGAGGCGGTGCTTGTACTCCGCCGTGAGACCGGGCACGAGGTCCGCGGTGGGGATCTGGATCAGCTCGTCGGCCTGCGCGGGGGTCGGAGCGGAGAGCAGCACACCGCCGGAAAGCAGCAGGGCGCCGAGTGCAAAGGGGGAAGCCAGGCGATTGGATGCGTTCAACTAGATCTCTCCCGCCGGCTGGAGCGGCGCGACCCTTGAAGGGTCGATCCATCTCCAGCCTCCGTCCGAGTTCTTCTACAGGGAGTAATGGAGTAATGGAGTAATGGGGAGTAATGGAGTGATGGAGTAGTGGTACTTGCAACGAGCCCGACGCGAGGGACTGAAGTCGCCTCGCTGGGTGGCCTGCGGCCAGCCGTCCTCCGGATGGGATGCCCCTTCTACCCGGCAGCAAGCGCGCAATCAACCAAGGGCCGTTAAAGTACCCTCAGCCACTACTCCAACACTCCACTACACCCCCGCCCGTGCCGCCCGGCCGGCGGAAGCGCGCTCGCGGCAGCGGTTGGCGAACCGCTCGATCCGCACCAGCGCCTCGCGGATGTTCTCGATGCTGGAGGCGTAGGAGCAGCGCACGTGGCCTTCGCCGCCGTTGCCGAAGGCGGTGCCGGGCACCACGGCCACGCGCTCCTCGTGCAGCAGGCCTTCCGCGAACTCCTCGCAGGTGAGCCCGGTGGAGCGGATGCTGGGGAAGACGTAGAACGCGCCTTCCGGCATCAGGCAGTCCAGGCCGATGTCGTTCAGCCCCTTGACGAAGAACCGGCGCCGTTGTTCGTACTCGGCGACCATCGACTCCATCTCTCGATCGCCGCCGCGACACGCCTCCACCGCCGCCTTCTGCGCGGTGATCGGCGCGCAGAGCATGGTGTACTGGTGGATCTTGGTCATCGCGCCGATGAGGTCCGGCGGGCCCGCCGCGTAGGCGATGCGCCAGCCGGTCATCGCGTAGGCCTTGGAGAAGCCGTTGAACAGGATGGTCCGGTTCTGCATGCCGGGCAGGCTGGCAAAGCAGGTGTGGGCGCCGTCGTAGGTGAGCTCCGCGTAGATCTCGTCGCTCAGCACGATGAGATCGTGCCGCTCGGCCAGCGCCGCGATCTGCTCCAGGTCCGACCGGCGGAGCGTGGCCCCGGTGGGGTTGTTCGGGAAGTTGATCAGGATTGCCCGGGTGCGCGGGGTAACCGCGGCTTCGAGCGCCTCGATGCGCGTGCGGAAGCCGGACGAGGCGTCGCTGCCGATCGGCACCGGAACGCCGCCAGCGAAGGCGGTGCAGGGCCGGTAGGAGACGTAGCAGGGCTCCGGGATGAGCACCTCGTCTCCGGGGTTCAGGATGGCGCGGAGGGCCAGGTCCAGCCCCTCGCTCACGCCCACGGTCACCA
>JAJFMS010000418.1 GCA_020696885.1 Armatimonadota bacterium
TGTCAGGCCGAGCCACACCTGAACCCCTGAACCCCTGAACCCCTGAACACCTGAACCCCTGAACCCCTGGATCGTCCCATGCCCGAAACCCCTCTCCCGCACGCGCTTTGCGCCAACCTCTGCTCCAAGAAGCTCCACATGCTCACGGACGACCGGGAGCTGTGTGTGGAGGACCTGCAGACGGCTGGCTATGAGAATTACTGGTGCACGCACACGATGACGGATACCGGCCCGGACGGCGGTTGGGTGTTGTTCGAGCGCTGCGCGCCGGGGCGGAAGTGCTACGAGCCGGTGGAGCGATCGACCGGCTGGGGTCATCGGCTGCGCGTGATGATGCAGGCGGAAGACGCTTCGTAGCGCAACTGCTGACTGACCGATCCGTTCTTTACCGGTTTCGCCTCTATGAATAGTCTCTACGACCAGATCGTCCGCCTTTACGACGAGGGGACGCCGTTCTCGCTGGGCACGGTGGTTTACACCAACGGCTCCACGCCCCAGAAGATCGGGGCGCGGGCCGTGTTCCTGCCCGGCGGGGAGATCCTGGGCACCCTCGGCGGCGGCTGCATGGAAGCGGAAGCCCGGCGGCGCGGGATGCGGATGGTGAGCGGCGGCGCGCCGGAGCTGATGGAGCTGCACCTGGACGACGACTTCGGCTGGGACGACGGGCTGATCTGCGGCGGCACCGCCCACATCCTGCTGCAGCCGAAGCCGGAAGAGCAGTCCGAAGTGTATCGCGCGGCGCTGCAGCTTCGGGATGACCGGGCGCGTGGGGTCTTCGTACTGGTGGCGGCGGGTCCGGGAAGCACGGCGGGGCAGGCGCTGCTGGTGCGGTCCGGGTCCGAGCCGATCGGGGAGATCAGCGACCCGGCGCTGCGGGCCGCCATCGAGGAGACCGCCCGCGGACTGCTGCTGGAAGGGCGGGAAGAGCCCCGGCGCCTGCGGCTGAAAGACCCGGAAGCCACCGTCTACTTCGAGCCGCTGTTGCCCCGGCCGGTCTGCTTCATCGCGGGGGCCGGGCACATCGGCGCGGCGCTTACCCACTTCGCGGCACGGTGCGGCTTCGACGTGGCGATCGTGGACGACCGCCCGTCCCTCTGCAACGCGGAGCGGCTGCCGGATGCGGCCCACGTGCTGGTAGGGGACATCGTGCAGACGGTGCGCGACTGGCCGAAGACCCCGGATACCTACTTCGTCATCGTGACGCGCGGTCACCGGCATGACGCCGTGGTGCTGCGGGAGGTGGTGAACCAGCCGATTGCGTACCTTGGGATGATCGGGAGCAAGCGGAAGATCCTCACCATCTACGAAGAGTTCATCAGCGAGGGGCTGGCCACCCGGGAAGAGCTGGCGCGAATCCACGCGCCGATCGGCCTGGACATCGGCGCGCTGGCAGTGGAAGAGATTGCGCTCTGCATCGCCGCGGAGCTGGTGCTGGTGCGGCGCAAGGGATCCGGTGTCCCCGGCAGCCGCGGGCGGGAGGTTCCGGATGGCGAGCGAGGCGGTGGTCGCGATTGTCCTAGCGGCGGGCGAGTCCCGGAGGATGGGGACGCTGAAGCCGCTCTTGCCCTACGGCGCGGGCAGCGTGATTCAGTCGGTCGTCCGCTCGCTGAAAGCCTCCCCCGTGGACGAGGTGCGCGTGATCCTGGGACACCGTAGCGAGGAGCTGGAAGCGCACCTCGCCGGTGAGGGAGTGACGCTGGTCCGGAACCCCCGTTACCTGGAAGGGATGCTCACCTCCGTGCAGGCCGGGATCGCCGGGGCGCCCCCGGAGACCGAGTGGCTGGTGATCGCGCTGGGCGACCAGCCGTCGCTCCGGCCGGAGACGGTGCGGCACCTGCTGGATGAGGCACGGAACGGAGCGGAGACGATTCTGGTCCCTTCCTACGGAGGGCGGCGCGGTCACCCGTTGCTGATCCACGCGGCGCACCGGGAGGAGATCGGCACCCTCAGCGGAGAGGTGGGGCTGCGGGAGTTGCTGCTCCGCCACCCCGACGCGGTGCGGCACGTGCCGGTGCCGGACGACACGGTGCTCCATGACATGGACACCCCGGAAGACTACCAGCGAGAGCTGCAGCGGCTCTCGCAGTTGGATGCATCCTGAACGATGCGTAGTTGCGCCAATTTGGCCGAATAGCTTTCAATCGCTGAACATCGAACCCAAGGAGAAACGTATGCGACCGCTCGTACTGGCCCTGGCGGCCGGTCTCTGTATGATCCCCGCCGCCGCTTCATTCGCCGCGAAGCCCGCTGCCGCGAAGGCCGCCCCCGCCGCCAAGTATGACGAGGCGAAGCTGGCCGCGCTGGAAGCGAAGCTGGCGAAGGCGCCGAAGGATGCCAAGCTGAAGAGCGAGGTGGCCGAGGCGAACTACCAGGTGGGCTACTACATCGAGTACAAGAAGCCCGGCCTCTCCCCCCGCGAGAAGTATCGCCCGGCGCTGAAGCTGTACCGCCGCGCCCTGGAGCTGAACCCGAAGCACGCGAAGGCGTCCTTCGAGAAGAAGCAGATCGAGGACATCTACAAGGGCATGGGCATGCCGATCCCGCAGTAGCGGGTTCGGACGTGGTCCGCTTCCGCTAGTGAAAGTACGGGCCGCCTTTCGAGCGAAGGGCGGCCCGTTCTGCTGTTACTGGCAGGAGCGGGATGTTCTAAAGTGGCAGGAGTAATGGAGTAGGGGAGTGCTGGAGTAGCAAGTACCAAGACTCCACTACTCCACTACTCCAGCACTCCATTACTCCGTCCGCATTAGCAGTGTCCGCACTCATCTGTAGGAGCTACCGGAAAGGCACGAGGCTTGGGTGGGAGGTGCCTGAGCCACCCCTGGCAAACAGGCAGGCGTTCTAACGGTTCCGTATCTCCGGTTCTGGTCCCATGACGCCCGAAAGCTATACCACCCTTCGCATCCAGGACATGCTCCCGGACGACCGTCCGCGGGAGCGGCTGGAGCGGTCCGGCCCGGAGAGCCTCACCACGCCGGAGCTCCTGGCGATCCTCTTCCGCACCGGCACCGCCAAGCGCAACGCGGTGCAGCTCGCCGAGGCGCTCTTCCGGGAGCTGGGCGGGTTGTCGGGGCTGGCGGTGTCGACGCTGGAAGAGCTGTCGTGCGTCAACGGCGTGGGGCGGGTGAAGGCGATCGAGGTAAAGGCGGCGATCGAGCTGGGGAAGCGGCTCTCCGCCACGAACGAGGACGTGAAGCCGGTGATCCGCTCGCCGGACGACGTGGCGAAGCTGATGATGGCGGACCTCCGCTATGAGACGCGCGAGCACCTGTACGCCCTGGTGCTGGACGCGCGCAACCAGGTGCGGCACCGGCGCCTGGTCTCCACCGGCACGCTCACGGAGAGCCTGGTCCATCCGCGGGAGGTGTTCCGGGAAGCGATCCGGTTCAGCGCCGCGTCCCTGGTGCTGGTGCACAACCACCCCTCCGGCGATCCGGACCCCTCCCCGGCGGACATCAGCACCACCAAGCGCCTCTCCGAGGCCGGCAAGCTGCTCGGCATCGACCTCCTCGACCATGTAATCATTGGGGATGGTAAGTGGCTCTCGCTCAAGCAGCGTGGTCTAATGTGACAGGTGGAGCCGCAGCGGCTCGGTGCGCCTGACCCCGGAGAGAAGGACTCGGCTGATGATGCGGCGACATGCTCCGGCAGCGATGCTGCTGTTGACCCTCTCCGGTGTGATCGTGGCTGCCGCGCCGCCCACGTCCACTCCGGCGAAGCCGTCCGCGGGCGCCCTGGAGTACTTCGAGAAGCACGTCCGGCCGGTGCTGGCGGAGCAGTGCTACCCATGCCACGGCCCGCGCCTGCAGCAGGGCGGCTTGCGGCTGGACCGCCCCGACTTCCTCCGCGCCGCCGCCGGAACCGAGCCGCTGGTGAAGCCCGGAGACCCGGACGGAAGCCGCTTCATCCAGGCTGTCCGCCACACCGGCGGGCTGAAGATGCCGCCCGCCCGCAAGCTCCCGGCGGCGCAGATCGAGGTGCTGGTGGACTGGGTCCGGGCCGGAGCCGCCTGGCCAGCCGAAAGGATGAAGGATGAAGGCGGAAGGCGGAAGGCGGAGCACTGGGCCTTTCGGCCGGTGACGCGCCCGCCGGTGCCGGCCGTGAAGAACACCGCCTGGGTGAAGACCCCCATTGACGCCTTCGTCCTCGCGGAGCTGGAGAAGCGGGGACTGCGTCCCGCGCCGCCGGCTGATCCGCGCACGCTGATCCGCCGCGCCTACTACGACCTGATCGGCCTGCCGCCCACCGCCGCAGAAGTCGCAGCCTTCGAGCGCGAGTGCGCACAAGAACGTTCGCTAGGAAGATCCCCGTCCTTTCCCCAACACCTGAACACCCGAACACCTGAACGCCCCACTTCCCCAACACCCAACACCCAACACCCAACACCCAACCCCGGCGCCTACGCCCGCCTCATCGACCGGCTGCTCGCCATGCCGCAGTATGGGGAGCGGTGGGGGCGCTATTGGCTGGACGTGGCGCGCTACGCGGACACCCGCGGCTACGTGCGCCTCACGGAGGAGCGGTTCTTCCCGTACGCCTACACCTACCGGGACTACGTGGTGCGCGCCTTCAACGAGGACCTGCCCTACAACCGCTTCGTGCTGGAGCAATTGGCGGCGGATGAGCTGCCGCCGGGGACTGCCGATCCGGCCGCGCTCGGCTTCCTCACGCTGGGCCGACGCTTCACCGGCAACCGCCACGACATCATCGACGATCGCATCGACGTGGTGAGCCGGGGGCT
>JAJFMS010000419.1 GCA_020696885.1 Armatimonadota bacterium
CGCCCACCCAGCAGGGGATGCCGGCCTCCGCGGCGCGGTCGTGCAGCCGCTTCGCCACAGAGAGCCCGCCCACCCGGCCGATCTTGATGTTGAGGTAGCGGCACGAGCCGAGCCGCAGCGCGAGGTCGAAGTCCCGCAGGGAGGTGATCGACTCGTCCAGGCAGATCGGGGTCTCGAGCTGTCGTTGCAATTCTGCATGATCGTACAGATCTCGATGGAAGAGCGGCTGCTCGATCATCGCGAGTCCCAGGCGATCAATCTGGCGGAAGAACGGCAGATCATCGAGCGAGTAGCCGGAGTTGCAGTCGATGTGGAAGGTGTGGTTCGGGAAGGTGCTGCGGACCAGGCGGAGCATCTCCAGGTCCCAGCCCGGTCGCACCTTCAGCTTGGTCCGCTTGAACCCCTGGTCGATGGCGCCCTGGATCTTCTCCAGGAGCATGTCCAGCGAGTCCTGCACGCCGAAGTCGGAGCCCGCGTCCACGTGGGTGCGCTCCGCCCCGAGCAGCCTTCCCAGCGGCACTCCGTCCATGCGGGCCTTCAGGTCCCACCAGGCAGATTCCGGCCCCGCCTTGGCGAACGGGTTGCCTTTGAACACCTTCAGCGCGTCCAGCAGGGCGTCCGCCGTCTCGAAGTCCCTCCCCACCAGCAGCGGGCAGAACACCTCCTGGTTCAGCACAAAGACGGTGGACGCGGTCTCCGGCGAGTAGGTGGGCGCGAAGAACGGCGCCGTCTCGCCCCAGCCTTCGTGCTCGCCGGAGACGAACCGGAACAGCACGGAGTGGATGTCCGCGTCCTCACCGTAGGCGGTCTTCCACGGATAGATCAGCGGCAGCGCGACGTGGTGGATGTCGATCCGGTCGATGTGCATCGGGATACCCGCAGAGACACAGAGGGCGCGGAGAGGGAGAGGCGCGTTCTGGACAGGATGACCGCTTAGTAGGCGGGCATGCCGGCAGCCAGCCCAGCAGCAATCAACGTGGCGCCCAGCCAGGCGGTCACGCGGGACGGAGTGCTCATCGGGTCAGCGTTCCATCCGCAGCGGTGCGGCGAACTCCCCGTCCATCGTGGGCGGCAGCTTCCAGACCTGGTCGAACGCCTGGTTGGTGAAGTAGAGGTCGCTCTCGGAGGGCTTCTTCGCGTCGCCATCCGCCCAGAGAGCGTAGAAATCCGGGTGCGCGTTCACCGGCCGGCGCGGATAGGTGTGGTTTCGGGTGCTGTTGCGCGTGAGCTGCCGGATCGAGGTCCACGTGCGGCCCTCGTCCTTACTACTCCAGACCACCAGCTCGCCGCCGGTGCAGAACGGCTGCGGCCCGGGCTCCGTGGGGGCGATCACCCGCCAGGTGCCGTCGGCCTCCAGGTAGAGGGAGCCGAAGTCGTAGTTATGATCCGTGCTGAACGCCGGGCGGATGGTCCACTCCGTGCCGGTCCACCGGGCGGTGTGGAACGTGCGCGGGCCGTTGGCCGGGCCGGACTCGTATCCTTTGCTGGTGACGAACAGGATCACCGGGCGATGCCGGGCATCGAACTGCATGTCCTTCATATAGACCAGCAGGCCGTCTGCCTCGTAGTCGTGGATCAGCGCCGGGTTGTGGATCTCGGTCAGCGGGGTCTGGATGCGCCGCCCATCCGCCGTCTGCCACGTCTCGCCCTGGTCCGCAGTCTCCAGGTAGTAGAGGTTGGTGCGGGCATTGAGGCCGCCCTTCACCGGGTGATAGTTGAACGCCGTCGCCAGCCGCGCTCCATCCCGCCAACTGATCTGGTAGTGCCCCTGCGCCATCTTCGCCAGCGGCCGGGGCTCGCTCCACTTCCGGCCGTCCGGGCTGGTCATCCAGTGGAGACCGCGGCCCTGAGCGTACCGGGTGTGGAGGAACAGGAAGCCCTTCCCCGGTAGATGCCACGGCTGCGGGTAAGAGAAGTTGGTGGTGAGCGTCAGCTCGAACTCATCGACCGTATACGGCTTCACGCTCCGGTGGATGTAGGAGGGCCGCGAGGTGCCGTGAGCCGGGGAGAAGATCCAGATATGGCCCGCGTCGTCCAGCATCAGCGTGGGGTTGTCGTGCGCGTCGTCGGTCTTCTTGTTCAGCAGCACCGTCGGCCGCGGCACCTTTCCGGTGGCGTGGTCGAAGTACGAAACCATGTGCAGCAGCTCCCGCTTCCCCGGCACGGTGCCGCCGTAGCAGAAGAACGTCTTGTTCACCTCGCGGGAGTAGTAGGAGATCGGCAGGTGCTGCTGCGGATAGGTGGCGAACCCGCCGCTGTACTTGTAGACGTACTCGTCCTTCGACGGCTGGTTGAAGTACCAGATCCCCCGGTACCCGTCCGCGGTCGGCAGCGCGGCCGCTTCCGACCCACGTGGTGAGATCGCCCCAAGGCCCGCCAGACCCCCGGCGATCCGACCCGCGTCCCGCAGGAACTCCCTTCGGCTGCCGTCCTTCATGATCAGAAGCTCCTCGTCGAGTTGACGGTTGCTGTTACGGCACCGAAGGCGGGTGCTCCTTCCCAAGTGGGAGTCTCCCCGGAGTTGCCCGCGAAACACGCGAAAGAGCGCGAAAGGGGAAGGGAGAATTGGACATGATAACAGGATTGACGGGATGAGAGGGCGGCGGATCATGCACCGCAGCGAGTGTTCGCCCGATCCTATCGTCCTATCAATCCTGCTATCCTGTCCAATTAGCCCCTCCCCCCTCTGGGGTTCGCCTCGTATAATGCGGCTACTCATTTAAACCCAGGAGGGGCTCGCATGCCTGCTATCGAACCGATCCTCCTTAACCTGCCCGCGGAGCTCACCGGAGAGCGCGTGCTAGTGCGGCCGTACCGCGTCGGGGACGGCGCGGCGCTCTTCGAAGCGGTGTCCGAGTCTCGCGAGCACCTGCGGCGCTGGATGCCGTGGGTGGACTCCCACCAGACCGTGGACGACTCCGAGGCGTTCGCGCGGCGCTGCGCGGCGTCGTGGCAGAGCCGGGACGACCTGCCCCTGTCCATCTGGAGCCGCGACGGCGAGCGCTTGCTGGGGAGCAGCGGCCTGCATCCCCGCGACTGGGACGTACCTCACTTCGAGGTAGGCTACTGGGTGCGGCGCACTGCCGAGGGGCAGGGTTACGTGAGCGAGGCGGTTGGGCTCATCGCCCGGTTCGCGTTCGAGGTCCTGGGCGCCAACCGGCTGGCGCTGCGCTGTGACATCCTCAACGAGCGCAGCGCCGCGGTGGCGCGGCGACTCGGCTTCGTGCACGAGGCGACCCTCCGGAACGACTCCCGGGATCACCACGGGGAGCTGCGCACCACGTTGATGTTCGCGCTGACACCCGCTGACTACGAGTCGATGCGGCCGGGATCCTAAAGCTCGCGCAGTCCGCATAGCGCCTCCGAAATCGGTGCGACCTTAGCGCCAGGCCTCGCGTCTGACTTTCGACCGGCAACTGGTGCTCCCCTGTCAACCGGTCAATCTCGCTCTCCCCGCCGGCTCCCTGCCGTTCGAGACCGGCCGCCGCTACGAACTACCGCTATGCACCGTTTTCAACACCGGCTCCTACTCTGCACTGCTCTTCTCGTCCTCACCGCCACGGCGGCGCAGGCACGGCCTAAACAGGCCAACGTGGCCGGGCTGATCTCGAGCGTGTCCTCGGGGACTCGTCCCGCGCTCGTTACCATCGAGGGGGATGAGGGTCCCGTAACGCTCAAGGTAACGGCCCGCACCCAGATCCGGCAATCACCGCCGCCCCCGCCGGGGACCGAGCCCGCCACGGGGCTTGACCTGCTGGAGCCGGGCCTGCACGCCGAGGCCGCCTACGATCCCAACAGCCGCACGGCGATCATCCTCAGCGTGGCGCCGGGGGAGCCTGCGGAGCTCATTCGCGGCACACTCACGGACCAGGGTACCGGTAACCTGATCATTGTCGTTACCAACGTGTCCATCGTGCGACAGCTCGCGCTGACGGACACCAGCCGGCTCTACCTGGGGCCGACCCGGATCAACGTGTCCCAGCTCCCGCTGCTTGTGGGGCTGCCGGTCGAGATCCTGAGTGGGAGCACCCCGAACACAGTGGGTGTGCTCCGCGCCCGCCTGCCCCAGGTTCAGACGACGGTCGGACGAGTCGCTAGCCTCGATCCTGCCGGCCTCCAGCTCAGTCTCCAGACCAATGCCGGGGTGCAGGACTTGAAAGTGGCGGCCGGAGTGCTGGTCGACGCCCGGGGCCTGATCATTCCGCTGGAAGCGATCGAGCCGGAAGACCGGGTTCGCGTGTCGTTCGTCACCACGCCCTCGGGAGCCGTAGTAGCGCTGGCGATCACGGCGCTCGACGTTAACATCAAGTCCGTGACCGGACAGCTCACGGCAGTGAACCCGGACACCCGGATCATCTCCGTGCGCCCTCGCAAGGGCGCCGCCCTTCAGATCTCCGTGCCGGCTTCCACGCCGATCACGTTCGCGTGGGACAACGAGCCGGCGGCGCCCGCTCCGCTGGCGGAGCTCGCGGCCGCGCTGCCTAACTTCACCCGCATCGACGTGCAGGTGGAGTACCTGATGCGCGGCGACGCCCGGATCGCCACGCGCATCGAGGCCCAGGGCTTACGTCCGATCCCGCCGCCGCCTCCCGCGCGGTAGTGCGTTGCAGGGGAGTATGGGAGTGTGGGAGTGTGGGGGCGGAGAGGATTTTCCCTGCCCCCATCCGCCCATCTCCCATCCAGAGCCGCTCATCGCCGCCGCTGCCGGCAGCGGCGGGTGTCACC
>JAJFMS010000420.1 GCA_020696885.1 Armatimonadota bacterium
CAGGACTGCCGCCAACAAGAGTACCAGGCCGGTCTTATACGAACGCCACATGCTACCTCCTCGGGCGCCGTCGCTTCCGAGTGCCGGAAGTAGGCGCCGCCGGAACTCCGTTACTCCGTCCGACCCTCGCCTTCCTTTCGAAGACGCCCCGAAATCCGCACGGCAGAGCGCCGCATCCGGACGGACGGGTCCCACACGGCGCGCACCGGCTATCCCGACACGAGGTAGAGACCGGCATTCCTTCCTTTGTGCCGTCCTCTGTGCCTTGGTGAGTGCCTTCGCGCCCTGGTGGTCAATTCTGCCCGTTGGGGTCGGCTTCCCGGTGCTGAACCTGCCAGTTCACGAGAGCGTTCAGAACGAGGCCGATGATTAAACGTATAATCGTCCGATCCAATTTGGGATAAGCAAAACTCGATCACACTCCCGGGTAGGGACGAATAATTCACCGATTCTATGCCGAAATGATTGAGCGCTTTATCAGGTTGAGTTGGAAATTGCGAGGTGTTTTGAGCCGAATCAGGCCTTCTTCAACTAGATCGCAGGTGAGCTGAGTCACATAATTTGCATGGGAGCAAGCACACCCGACATGCGTGGCGCCGCAGAATTCACCTAATCCAGATCCATGGAGCCACGTCATCCCCGCATCAACCAAGTCTTTATCCGCCGGAGCCGGGCTGCTTCGCTCGTGATCGCTCAGGCGCTCATTCTGGCGCTGACGGTTGTCGTCGCCGCCACGCAGCTTCAGGTGGTGGGCCAGCTCAAGCTTTCGAAGACCGAAAAGAATTACGAGCACGCACTGCAGGCCGCGGAGGCGGGGGTAAACGTCTTCCTCCAGCAGTTGAGCTCTACCGCCAACATCCCCGCCATCCCGGACCTCTCCGCCCAGGCCTTCCGCGCCGCGGTGAAGAACGGCACTATCACCGTTACGCGTTATCCGGCCGGCTCCCAGCAGGGCTATTACGCAGGCTACGTCGGCACCCGGGGGGTCACCGTGACGGTGGTTTCCTACGGCTGGTGCAACGGAGTGGTGCGGAAGATCAAGGTGCAGGCGAACGTGGTCAGCATCTTCGACTCCTCCACCGTCTACGCACTCAACCCGAGCCTTACTGCCGGCGGCGCCCTGGACAGCTCCAGCGGCAACTACTCGTGGCGCTTCAGCGGCAGCGCACGGGTGGTGGGCGCCAGCGGAGCCGTGGGCCGCATCGATTACGGAAACAACAACACGTTCTACGACGGGCCGATCTTCCTGGTCGGGCCGTATGCCCGCTTCTCCACCTCGGACCCCACGCTCGTGCAGTCTGGTCCTAACGTGCCGGACGGGCACGTGGGTACCGGAACGCTGGCGGACCCGGCGATAGTCCGTAATCCTCGCCCGGCCCACATTCCCACCGCGGACGAGGCGGCCAATACCACCTCCGGGTCGAACCTGGGCGTGGAGTACTTCCGGACGAACAACAACAACGCCACCGGCCTCCGGTACCTCGTCCGGAACACCTCCACCGGGGTGGTGCGGGAGCTCCGCGATCCCACGAAGCCATACACGGTGATGTCCGGCTCCGATTACGCCCTGGACAGCGAGTTCAGCCCGAGCAAAGCATTCCTCACAGCGGCCGGGATGACGGCCAGCGAGAGTTACTACGGGCTCCGCGCTTATCCCGGCAACTACTTCTTCGATCAGATCAGCCAGCAGAGTAGCGACGTGATGTACCTGCGGACCTATACCGATTTGGAGCGGGCGTCCCTCGGCTTCGGCTCCCAGCCGGCCAACCCGAACCCGGGCATGGCCGAGGTGCAGAACGTGCGCTTTTGGGTGGGACATCGTGCCAGCGGCGGGGACCCGTCCTCCGGTTTCAGCTACCCGAGCTACATGGAGTACACCCGCTTCGCCTCGCGCTTCCGGGTTTACGTGGCCAGCACCGGGGGTGTCTCCGTGAGCGGCACCAATCAGAACCCGCCGCCGCCGTTCCGCGTGAACCTGCTGGTGTACAACCGCGCCGCGAACGGCTCTTACTACGGCAGCGTGACCTTCAACAGCGGCACCTACCTGTTCGGCTCGCTCATCGGCTGGCAGGTTTCCCAGGGCGGGAGCACCACCACCGAGAAGGAGCAAAGCGAGCCCACCGTGGTGGACGTGCTCTCCTACGAGGTGGTGGATTGGAGGGAGATCGAATGATCCCGCGGTTGTCCACCGGGCGGACTCCCCGTCTTCAGGCCCGACGCGCCTTCACCTACCTGGAACTGGTGGCGTCCGTGATGCTGGTGGCGATGGCCGGGATCTGCGCCGTCACCAGTTGGAGCCTGGCGCCCAAGGCGGTGGGGAACAAGCGGATGACGGAGATGTCCGTGCAGCTTGCCGTGCTGGAGCTGGAGCGGCTCAAGGGCGTGGGGTACGACCACCTCGTGGAGACGACCGTGGGCGCTCCGTACGTTTCATACTTTGACAAGAACGGCGGCTCCCTGGGCTCTGCTACCGGTGCGGTGTTCAAGGTAAAGAGCTGGGTCATCACCCAGGACACGAACAACGACAACACGTACGACAGCCTGGACCTGCGCGAGCTAACGGTGGAGATCTGGAACCCGACCGAAAGCCAGCGTTACGAGCGGGCGCAGACCCTCCTGGCATTCGGGGGGATCTAGCCCGGATAGTTGTCCGGGCCAGGAACCGGCGTGCAGAGTAAACCCCTACCAGGAAGGTAAGCTACTCCTGCGGAAGTCTGGCGCAGCGCTTGCGGCTGGAGGACGTCCTTGGGAGCGGTTTACGAAGAGTTCGAGCGGGAGATCGAGGTCTGGAAGCGGCGGTATGCCGGCCGGCCCGCGGAGGAGATCGCTCACCTCCTGCTGCTCTCCCTGGAGCGGGAGGGGCTCGTCTCCGTCGCCTACCGGGAGGAGATGATGCTTCATCGCCTCCGCGACGCGCCGCTGCCGGACGAGGCGCGCAGCCTCATCCACCACGCGCTGCTCTGGGCGTGGAAGGACGAGGAGATGCACACCATCTACCTCCGCGGCGCCTTTCTCAAGGCCGGCAACCTCCCCACCCGCGCCCGCGCCCTGATGCGCCAGGCGGCCGGCAACACCGGCGGCTGGGCCAGCTCCGTCCGCCAGCACGTGCGGTGGCGCGAGGCGCCGGTTTCCCGAGTGCTCGCGACCCTGGTTACGGGGATCGGGACGCTCACCGGGCAGGTGCCGCGAGAGGTGACCGAGTACCTGCGGTATCGCCCGTTCCGGGACTTCTGCCAGTTCAACGTGGACGCGGAGCAGACCGCCTGGCTCTGCTACGAGCGGCTCCTGGAGCTGGCGCGGAAGCACCCACAGCATTTCCCCGCCCCGGTGGACGATTTCATCCGGATCCAGAGCGATGAGGAGCGCCACGGGCGGATCTTCGAGATCATTCGCGCCTCCCTGGACGAGAAGGACGGCCTGCTCCCGGGCGTCACCGCCGAGGACCTGGCGAGGCAGATCGGGACGGTGGGCGACTACTTCCTGCCCCGCGCCCGCCGCGGCGAGCCCACGCGCGAGCATCCGTTGGGCAGCGGCGGCGAGGTGCGGGTGGTCCAGGGCGCCTCCGCCGCGGAGAAGCTGCCGCTCTTCCGTCGCCTGCTGGAAGAGACGGGACTGCGGGAGCGGTTGGCGGCCCGGGCCCGTGCGCTGGGCAAGCCGGTCTCCGAGCTGCGGCTGGCGATCAAGCCGGCGCTCATGATGGGCTACCATCGGAAGGACCTCTCCCCGATCACCGACCCGGTGCTGTTGGAGGAGCTGGCGCGCTTCCTTCACGGCTGCGGCTGCCGGGACCTGGTGGTGGTGGAAGCCCGCAACATCTACGATCGCTTCTACCGCGGCCGCTCCGTAGCGGAGGTGGCGCGGTACTTCGGGATCGAGTCACCGCTGTACCGGGTGGCGGACCTCTCGGACGAGCAGGAGCCGTACTCCTACGCGCGGGGGCTGGCCCAGTACTGCGTGGGGCGGAGCTGGCGGGACGCGGACTTCCGGATCTCCTTCGGGAAGCTGCGCAGCCATCCGGTGGAGGGGGTCTCTCTGGCCATCGGCAACCTGGAAGGCACCGGAGCCCGCTGCGACGAGTTCTTCTTCGCGGAGCGGCAGGCGCACCGGGATACCGCGCTGATGATGCTGCTGGACGCGTTCCCCCCGCACTTCTCCCTGCTGGACGGCTACGACCAGGCGCCGGACGGCCTGGTGGGCATCATGGGCTGCCCCCGGCCGAAGCAGCCGCGCCGGTTCTACGCGGGTGTGGACCCGCTGGCGGTCGACCTCGTGGCGGCGCGCCACCTGGGGCTCCGGGAGCCGCGCCGGAGCGCCTTCATCCGCGCCGCGTGCCACTGGTTCGGGGATCCCTCCGCGGAGCTGCGAGTGGTGGGGCCGGACACGCCGGTGGAGGGGTGGCGCGATCCTTACCACAACGAGTGGGCCACCCTGCTGAGCCTGCTGGCGATGCCGATCTACCGGTTCGGAAGCTGCCGCGGGGCGCTGTTTGTGCCGGAGATGGACACGGAGGCGTTTCCTCCGGCGGCCAGGGAGCCGCGGCGGCTGAAGCTGGCCCGCGGGGCGGTGCAGGTGCTGCTGGGCCTGCGGTTTCCGCGGGGGAAGTGACCTCTTGCGACCGCTACTGCTAGCGAGGCGGTGACTCTGACCAGTGAGGTGTCCGGCGTGTCCTTTGTAGTAACTGTAACCGGGGTCCCCCCGGCCCTAGTCGGTTGCCCCCACCCTCCC